>NZ_JBFUJE010000395.1:0-3672 GCF_056401535.1 Luteibacter sp. P4_E6
GGCTATGGCATCCAGACGGCACCCACCGTCGGTCGGCTCGCCGCGGCCCTGGTGCAACGACACCCCGTTCCTGCGGATCTGCTCGAGCTGGGGTTTGACCTGGAAACGATCTCGCCGGGCCGAAACCTCGACTAAGGTGTCCCGATTGCCGGCGTGAACCGAAGGTCCTGATAGTCCCAACTGAAATCGGCCAGCGGCGAAACCGCTTTCATGCCAATCTGCTCGACGTGCCCGTCGGGTTTGAGGGCAAACGTGACATAGGCGTCTTCGTAACCGGGTGTCGTGAAACGCGTGCGGAACGTGTCGTATTGAACATGTTCGAGTGCACCTGACATGCCAGGTGAACGGTCGACGGTGATCTTCAATCCGCCCTCGCCCTCCCCCTTACTGATGGTGATCGTGCCGTACCAGGGATCACGATACGTGCCGGCGTAGCCAGCGAGCGGCAGCGACGGTCCCGCGGCCCGACGGTTAGCCGTCTCGTCAGCGATCAGCGCCTTCTTCGCCTCGGTCTCCTCCTGTTGCTGTGCCTCCGCGTAGCTGGCAATCCAGTCTGGCGAAGGCAGGCCCAGGTAAGTGTCCAGAAGGTGCTCGCGCATGGCGAATAGCGTGCCCACGTCCTCTGAATTGACCATCACGGCAAACGCGACATGCTTGTCGGGAATGAGCACCACCGCGGAGATACCGCCCAGCACGCCACCGAGATGCGTGACGATCTTGTGGCCGCGATAGTCCCGTACCTCAAAACCCAGGGCGTAGGCCAGAAATTGAGGCTCGCCCAGCGCCAACGACGGGGGTCCCGGCGTGATCGGTATCAAGGTCTGGGGTGTCCACAGGGCTGCGGATGCCTTCGGGCTGAACAGGACTTTGCCATCGGGCATGACGCCATGATCGAGCTGCACCTGCAGCCACTTGCCCATGTCGCTCGCGCTGCTCATCAGGGCGCCAGCTGGCGCGAAAGCGTCGCCCGTCATGACGCTGGTCAGGACCGACGGCTTTCCGAAGCCACGCACCGGCCCGGAGATCTTCGCGTGCAGCGACACCTGGTTCGGCACCCTGGCATCGATGCTCACCTGGGTGTCGTGCATTCCCAGTGGATCGAGGAGGCGCTTCTGCATGAAGTCCTCCCAACGCTGCCCACTCACCGCCTGCAGCAGCTGTCCGGCCACAATGTAGAGCACGTTGTCGTAGTCGTAACTTGCGCGGAACGAATGTGCCGGCTTCAGGTAGCGAACCGCATGGACCAGTTCGTCACGTGTGCGATTGGTCTGGGGAACGAGCATGAGATCGCCCTCCCCCAACCCCAGACCGCTTCGGTGCACGAGCAGATCGGTGACGGTCATCTCGCCCGTGGTGTACGCATCGAACATGCGAAAGCCCGGGAGCCTGTCCGCGACCAGATCGCTCCATTTCAGCTTGTCCTGATCCACCAGCATGGCCAGCGCCGTACTGGTGAAAGCCTTGGTGTTGGACCCCAGCGGGAAGATCGTATGAGCGTCGACTTTCTCGGGGGAACCGAGCTTTCTCACGCCGTAAGCATGGGTTGAGATGTTCTTGCCATCCACGATGACCAACGACATGCCAGGCGTGTCGAACGTCTTCATGGCACGGGCGGCATAGGCATCCAGGGAGTCCGTGCCGGCGTCACCGGGCGACGATGCGGCCAGCACCGGGTATGGCCACAGAAGTGCCACAGCCAAAAGGAAAAGCGTGCGTGCGCGCATCGTCGGGTCCCTCACTTTGCCTTCGGCGTCGTGCGGCGCTTGCGCGGCGAGGGGCCAGTTTTGCCCTGCGAAGGGGCCTTCGGCCTGGCATCGCTGGCCGCCGGTGCCTCCACATAGCCCACGAACTTCTGCCGCAGCTGCGTGATGTCACCGATGCGTTCGAACCGGTCTCCCATCCGATCGCTTACCGCACCGATCAGCAGGCTGAAAAGACTATTGGCCGCGCTGAAGTTATGCCAGGCGCGGTGGTCGTCGATGGGCAGCATGAGGACGTGGTCGGTCAGCTGCCGCGCCCAGTAGCACTGGCTATCGGTGATGATCACCAGCGGAATGCCTCGCTGTGCCACCTCTTCCGCCAGCAGGCGGAAGTGGCGCGAATAGCGGCGGAAGTCGATCAGGACGACGCAGCTGTGTTCGGTCGAGTCGAGCAGTACATCCGCATACGCACCTTCCTGGCCATTCGCGAACGACGTGCGCGGCTTGACGTGCTGCAGCAGGTTTGCAAAACCGATACCGAGGAAACGGCCGTGGTGGAAACTCGACACGGACACGCGGTCGGCATTGACCAGCAGATCGACGATGGCGGTCCATTCCGGGCTAGACGTCAACGCGTGGGCGGCAGTCAATCCACGAATCTCCGACTGCAAGGCCTCGGAGGGTGATGCCGCGGCGCCACCTGCCGGACTGCTGTAAAGCTGCAGCCACGGCGTGCCGCCGCGCAACTCCTCCTTCAGTTCGGCCAGGCCTTCATAACCGAGGTTACGCAGGAAGCGACCCACGGTCATCGGGCTGACATCGACCTGCTTGCCGAGCGACGCCGCCGTCTCGAACGGGATGCTGTCCATGTTCTGCAACAGGTGTGCGGCGATCTTCTGTTCGGCCGTGGTGAAGGTATCCCACCGGCTCTTTAGTTTCTTCTTGATGTCCTTGCTCATCTTCTTCTGCTCACTGTGTCATCGCCATCGCAGGTGCCACCGATCCATGTCGTTCCACATCCCCCAACCGACGTCCAAGCATATACAGGAGCGACGCGGAAAGTCCGGCGACGCCGCCGATAAGGACGAAAAACCAGCCGTGCGCAAGAACGCTCCACAAGGTGCCCAGGGCACCGGCCAGAAGGTTGCCGAAGAAGCCGGCGAAGAACCACGTGGCGATGCTGGTGGCACGAAACCCCTCCGGTGCCAACCGACCGAACAGGGCCAGTCCGACCGGCAGGATGTAAAGCTCGCCGATGGTAAACACCACGAACCAGCCGAACAGCCAGAGCCAGCTCGCACGCGTGCCGTGAGCGTCGCTCCATGCCGCGACCATGCCCAGCGCCACGAAGGACGCACCCACGATGGTGGCACCGAACGCCATCTTGGCCAGCAACGGCGTTTCCACACCGCGGCGGGCCAGCCGCGACCAGCGCGCGACCAGGAAAGGCGTGAACGCGAACACCGCCAGGGAGTTGATCGACTGGAACCAGGTCATCGGTATGACCCACCCGGACGCCAGCTGGCGATCGATCCCGGTGTCGGCCCATAAGGCGATGGTGTTGCCGTTCTGCTCGTACGCGCCGCGGAACACGACGACGATGGCGGCAATGCCGACCAGCAGGGCGAAGCGATCGCGCGCTGCGCGGTCCAACGGTGCGCGGGCCGCTCGCATCGCGGCACCGCGCGCCGGTTCGGGCGGCAGGTAGCGGCGACCGCCCAGGTAAATCACCAGCGACAGCAGCATGCCGAAGCCGGCTGCGGCGAAGCCCCAGTGCCAGCCATAGACCTCGCCCAGCGTGCCGCACACCAGCGGGGCCAGGAAACCGCCCAGATTGATGCCGACGTAGTAGATGTTGTAAGCGCTCTTGCTGCGGACGTCGCCGTCGCGGTAAAGGCCCTCGATCTGGCTGGCCAGGCTGGGCAGGAACAACCCATTGCCCAGTGCGATGGTGATGAGCGCCGGGTAGAAC
>NZ_JBFUJE010000396.1:0-3672 GCF_056401535.1 Luteibacter sp. P4_E6
GCATCGCCCACGGGATGGTCGAAGTCCATGCCGCCCGAGGGCGGCCAGGGAAACGCCGAGAGCACCCAGCGCCGGATGGGCGCGGATGCGGGACGAACCAGGCCCGCGAAGATCGTCAAGGACTCAGTCCCCGCACCACCAGCCTCGCCATTTAAAGAACCACACCGGCAGGAGCGTGCGGAGGAAGATCACCCCCAGCGCCATGGGATAGCCGTACGGCATGCTGAGTTCGGGCATGTCCTTGAAGTTCATGCCCCAGATGCCGGCCAGGATGATCGGCGGAATGGTCGCGACGGACGCGACGGTCAGCACCTTCATCACATGGTTCTGGTCGGTGCTGATGAAGCCGAGCGTGGCGTCGAGCAGGAACTGCAGCTTGTTGGTGAGCTGGTCGTCGAACTCGTCCAGCGTCCGCAGGTCGTGATCGACCACGCGCAGGCGCACCTCCACGTTCTCGGACATCCATTCCGGCTTCTTGGCGCGCACGAACGAGACGATGCGCTGCACGCCCAGCATGGATGAGCGATTGCGCGCCTGCAGACCCTCGAGCCGGCCGATCTCCAGCATGATGTCGCGCAGCAACGGCGTGCCCAGGCGTTCCGGCGTGAACACGCGGTCGGAGAGTTTCTTCAGCTCCGCCGAGACATCTTCCATGCGTTGCGCAGCGAGGTTGACGATGGCCTCGATCAGGGTGGCGAGCGCATCGGCACTGGATTCCCAGTGGTGCTCGCGGCAGCTGTCGCTGGCCAGTTTGAACGCGGGCGATTCGGCGAAGCGCAGCGTCATCAACACGCGGCCGGTGACCACGATGCCGACCGGGCCCGGGTAGTGGCCGTTGTCGGTGTCGGCGAAATAGGGGATGGACAGGTACATGGCGTCGTCGTCCGTACGGATACGGCTGGACAGGGCCAGGTTCACGATGTCGCTACGCTCGGGCACGCGCAGTCCGGTGATCTCGGTGGCGCAGCGGCGTTCGTCTTCGTTGGGGTCGAACAGGTCGACCCAGATCGGGGCGTTCGGCTTGCCCATCCCAGCGGTCCACTGGACGGGGCCGGTGAGATTCCCGTGTTCGTGAATAATCAGCACGTGCGATGGTGTCCTTGGCGACCTGGGAGCGCCACCGGCATAGCCGGCGGCGCGGGCAGTTTACGCTTCCAGCGTCGCGTCCATCGTGATGGCAGCCTTCAGAACTTTCGATACCGGACAGCCTTGCTCGGCCTGTTTGGCGATCGCTTCAAAGCCCGCCTGGTCGGTACCGGGCACCTTCGCCTTCACGGTCAGGTGGGCCTTGGTGATCGTGAAGCCGTCGCCGTCCTTTTCCAGGGTGATCGTCGACTTGGTCTCGATCTTGTCGGCGGTCAGGCCGGCGGCATTGAGCAATCCGGACAGGGCCATGCTGAAGCAGCCCGCGTGCGCCGCGCCGAGCAGTTCCTCGGGATTGGTGCCGGGGCCGTCCTCGAAGCGCGACTTGAATCCGTACGGGGCTTCCTTAAGAACGCCGGTCTGGCTCGAAATGACGCCTTGGCCGTCCTTGATCCCGCCTTGCCATACTGCTGATCCCCACTTTTGCATGATGCTCTCCTCGCTGGTGATGGAATGCCGGTCGGAACACGTGCATGCTGATCCTCGAACGTTACCGGCCGGTGCATCCACATAATGCGAAGGGTCGGCCTGGCTTGATTGGAGAGAACGATGAGCGAAACGCCAAAACCGCTTGAGATCAGTCACGACACCGCGAACCAGCTGTTCGTGGCCAAGGTGGACGGTTACGACTGTGAGCTGGAATACCGGCTGCAGGGCAAGATCATGAGCATTACGCATACCGGGGTGCCCTCGCCGGTAGGTGGCCGCGGCATCGCGGCGCTGCTGACGAAATACGCCGTCGAGACGGCGCAGAAGCAGCACTGGAAGATCGACCCGGCGTGCGCTTACGCCGAGGCGTGGTTCAAGCGGAATCCGGAGTACGCGCATCTGCTGGTGCCTGCGGGCTGAGGTGATCGGGCTATCGCCGCTGAAGCGGGGCCGTGGGCCGCTGCCGCGGCGTTCGCCGATGAATCGGCTCCTACCGAGCGGGGCGAGGCCAGCTCTGGCTTGGTAGGAGCCGATTCATCGGCGAGCTCTTCACCAAGCTCGCCGCAACCTGAACGGACGTGCTAGTTTTCGCGCTCCCCATTCATATTTCAGGGTCACCTATGCGAACGAAGTGGATTGCCGCCGCCGTGGCGCTTGCCTGTGTGGGCGCTGCCCAGGCCGACACCGTCGCGAAGACCGCGGATGACCCGCGTATCGCCGCAATCCTCGACTCGCTGGGCAAGGTCCGCACCGTCGAATCCGTCGCCTTCTCGCCCGATGGCAAGCACCTGGCCTGGGCCGTGAAGACCAACGGCAAGCCCGTCGTCGAAGTGGCCGATGCCGACGGCCGCAATGCACACCGGATCACCGCCTCGAAGGGCTGCAGTGAGATCTCCGTGGCATGGGCGCCTGATTCCCGGCACCTGGCCTTCCTCTCCGACTGCGCCGGCAAGGCGCCGGGTGTGGAAGAGGGCAAGCAGAACGATATCAACGTGGTCGACATCGCCGGCAAGGCCGCGCCGCAGCGCCTGACCCACCTGACCGGTTACATCGACGGCCTCGAGTGGCGTCCGGACGGCAAGGCGCTCGCTTTCCTTTATGTCCCCAATGCGACGCGCCGGGCCAGCGCCACCGCCGCGGCCAAGGTGCAGACCGGCGAAGTCGGCGTCGAAGGCATCGAGATCCAGCAGGTTGCCATGGTCGAAGCGACCGGGGGTGCAGTCACGACGCTGACCCCGGCCGGCCTGCACGTCTATGAATTCAGCTTCGCGCCGGACAGCCGTCGCCTCGCCTATGTCGCCGCCGAACCGCCGGGCGACAACAACTGGTGGGTGGCGAAGCTCTACGTGCAGCCCGCCGCGGCGACGGCCAAGCCCGTGACGGTCGTCGATACCTCGACGCTCGCCGGTCCGCTGAAGGACCTGCAGATGGCCGTGCCGCGCTTCTCGCCGGACGGCTCGCGCATCGCCTTCATCGGCGGCCTGATGAGCGACCAGGGTTCCACCGGTGGCGATATCTGGACTGTCTCCAGCAACGGCGGTGCCGCACCGGTCGACGTGACCCCGGGCATCACCACCACGCCGGCCTGGATCACCTGGACGGGCGCAGACGAACTGCTCGTTTCCGAGGCGGCGGCCGGCGCCAGCCGCGTGTCGCGTTACGCGCTTTCGGCCAATGGCGACGCCTCCGCGTCCACCGTGTTCGAAGTGCCGATGACGATCGGCGACGGTCGCCTGTCGATGTCCGTGTCGCTCACGGCGGACGCGAGCAAGGCGGTCTTCACCGCCAGTTCCTACGACAAGCCGTTCGAAGTGCATGTCGCCAACCTCGACGGCAAGGCAGCGCCGGTGTCCGTCACCTCGTTCAACGCCGGCCTGAAACCGTCCTGGGGCAAGGCCGAATCCATCACCTGGAAGAACGAAGGTCATGACGTCCAGGGCTGGCTGCTTTACCCGGCCAACTACAACCCGAAGAAGCACTACGGCATGATCGTCTCGATCCACGGTGGTCCGGCGGCCGCCGTGACGCCGCGTTGGCCGGGCGCAGGTTATGGCGGCGCGCCRCTGTCCGCGCTGGGCTACTTCGTCTTCATGCCCAATC
>NZ_JBFUJE010000397.1:0-3656 GCF_056401535.1 Luteibacter sp. P4_E6
AGGTTGCCCTGCCGCCGTGTCGTCGGTCTTGCAAATCATCATGGGTAGTAGCAAGCGCTCGGCGGTTCCTTCGATTAGGACGGCCTTGTCGGCGAAGAACAGATCGCATCGGGTCAGGGTGAGATACTGATGTAGGAACTCGCGATCGGGAGCGGGGGTGTCGCTCATGCCATCCCGGAGGTCCTTCACCTCGGACTGGCGCAATCCAGCATCATCAGTGGTCGCCAGGAAGTAGCGCATGGTTTCGAATCGCGCCTCGTTCGCCATATGCGAGGAGTGCGTGCTGACGACGAACTGCACGGGCCACGGCTTACCATCATTCAGTTCGGCGACGAAGACCTTCGCGATCTCATCGAGCTGCCGTATGAAAACCTCTTGCATCTGTGGGTGCAGATGCGCCTCCGGCTCTTCGATGAAGATCAGATGCACCCCGGCGGCGGCTGGACTGCTCTGGAACTCGCGAAAGAATCGCAGCAGCTGAAGCAACATGTAGACGAGATTGCGTGCGCCCAGGCCGTTATAACTTTCCGGCAGGGTCAGGCCATTGACGCCGGCATAGCGGACTTTGGTGTGGTCCTTCAGTAGCCTGTCGACATCGAAGTTGGTCTCGGTGATCAAGCCAGGGTCGGCAAGCCCGGGGTAGCCAAATAGATCGAACGTGGGCAATAGCGAGGTGACCTTTGCGTTGAAGTCGGCGTGCAATCGGTCCTGAATCGTCTCGACCGCGGCTTTCAGCTGCTCGGCCGTGGTTCGCCTTTCCGCGTCTACCGGGTCGGTGAGCGCCGACTGGAAGAGTACCTCGATGACCTTGCCGAGCACGTCGCGCTCGCGGTGGGTGTCATCGTCCAGGCCGCGTTGGGCATTAATGAATCCCCCACGGACTAGTGCGGACAGCGTCTTGAGATCCAAGACTTTGCGGTTGGTGTTGTCGTTGGGATCCACCGCTTCCAGCGTCGCGGTGTAAGCATCCGTCACTCGGGCTGGCAGTGCCCGAAACAGGGCGCTGCGATTGGCGAGCAGGTCGTCGACCCAGGTGATGTCCGCGAACAGCGCTACCGGCGCCGTCGGCTCGGGGCCGTAAGTAAGGACCAGCCGTGCGGTGTGGCAGTCCGGATTCAAATCGATAATGCAGTCACTCAGCGGCCCCAGGTCCGGTGCGTCGACGTCATAGACGATGTCTAGAGTGACCCGGATCGACGGTAGCGCAGCAACTACATCGGTGACGGCGTTCCCCGCCCTGAAGTGGCCATAGGCGTGCCAGAACTGCTCATGACAGCCCAGCGAAAAGTCCTCCATCCGGAACGACAAGGTCTTCTCGCTGAGCAGGCGTCGAAACAGCTCGGCGACGGAGGTCTTTCCCGAATTATTTCGACCCACGATCAACGTGGTCCGTTCTTCCAGACCGACGACAGCTTTGCGCAACAACCGGAAATTCTCGACGGCAAAGCCTTTTAGACGCATGTCCATCCCCATGGGCATTATTGGTCCGGCAACTACTCAAGTGTGCGCCCACGGTGGACCTTGCGTCTGTAGGGATGCGCCTACACGGTCAACCTGTGGGAGGCAGTGGCGCTGGTTGGGCGAGCATCACCATGCTCGCATGCAGGCGATCTCGTTCCGCGGTCACCGCGTCCAAGGTCGCTAGCAATGCGGTGCGGTCGTCCGTCGCGCTCGCTTGCCTGGTCACCGCCTCGGTCAGCGCGGCGCGTTCGCGTGCGAGTTCGGTTTCCAGACGGTCGCGCAAGGCGGCCTCGGCGTCGGCTTTGGCCTGGCCGAGCTGAAAGGCGTGCTCGAGCTGACCAACGCGCGCGGTCAGGGTGGCGACCGTGCTCTGCGCCGAGTCGCGGTCGCGGCCCTGGGCTGCGGCCGTTTCCTGAGCGTCAGCCAGTGCGGCGGCAGACTCGGCGGCTTCTGCCTGCAGCGCGAGGATCCGTGCCTCACTCGCAAGCGAAGCCACGCGTGCGGCCTCCAGCTCGGCCTGCTGAGCGGCGCAGCGATCGTCGGTCATGGCCAACAGGCGGCTGAGGCGAGTGTGCTCGGCCGCGGCCGTGGCCCCCTCACGCTTCAACCGCTCCACTTCGCGATCTCGCTGCCCGATCATCTCGGCTGCGTCGCGGGCTTGATCACTGAGCCGGGCAAGCTCGACCTGCAACGTCTGGTTACGCGCCTGCAGGCTTTGGAACTCCTCGCGTAGGGCGGTGACGACCCGCTCGGTGGTCGCGCGCTCGCCGGCGAGGGCCGCTTGATCCACGGCTAACTGCGCCTGAGCCGCGGTCAGCGCGGTTCGGTCGTCCGCGATCACGGCGCGCGTCGGGGCGAGCGCGTCCTGGGCGACCCGGGTGGCATCGGCCTGCAGGCGTTCCCACACGGTGAGCAATTCGGCAGGGACGGCGGCGGCCGGTGCCGGCTCGCGGCCCTGGCGAAACCACGCATCGAGCTTGGGGTGGATCGTGTTGGGCGAGCCGCCGCCGGCGATGCGGCGGATGAATTCCACCGTCGGCTTGACCCCTTCCAGGGCGAACGCGGCTTCGGCGATGGCGTCGACGTCGGCCTGTTCTAGCGGGCCGCGACGAACACCGCAGCGGGCTTCCCACGCGGCGCGCACCTGCTGTTCGAGCGCATCTAGGGGATTCGCATCATTCATGGCGGACGCTCGACGGAGGGCACATCGAGGCTACGCGCGTAAGGTCTGCGGCGCAACAAAATATGCCATACATAGGGCATATTTCCCATAAATAACTACCTCTGACAATGCCACTTGTCAGAGGTCGTTAGGCAGCTTACGCTCGCTGCATCCTCTCTCCTGCACGGATGCCGCTGTTGCGAAACCACTCCGTCGCCCTCCCCGCTTATCTCGTCTGCGCACTGTCGGGCGCCCTTGTCCTGGTCACCGCCGCCGCCGCCCAGTCGTCAGCGCGGCCTGCCGTTCCCGCGCTGCGCGTAATGCAACATCAGCAACTGACTTGCGGAACGCAGATGGTGTACGACGCCGACATCAACCTAGCCGATCCCACCGCGGTCCAGGTCCGCCTGGTCTGGCAGCTGGGTGAGCTCGGGGCCTACGCTGATCTCGCCCTGGTGGGCCATATCAACAGCCAGCACCAGGAGCGTCTGGCCGATCCGCCGTACCGCACGATCACGGTCAGCTCGGTGGTCAAGGCGCTGCGCGCCGATGGCCGCGCCGCCGTCGCGGTGGTGTACACGCTGCAAAAGGACAATGTCTCGCCATCCGCCTGCGGTTTCGTCGACGCCGTCATCGACGTGGGTCGTCCTGCGCATCTGACCGGCTCGGACGGGCTGCCCGTCGCCCTCACCGTCCTGCTCCCCACGCCACCCTCCTCCGGACCGTCCGATGACCATGGCTAAGTACGTGCGCCGCCGCCGAACACCTGCTCGCTTCCGTCGGAGCGCGTGATGGCCCAGCGCAAGGATGTCGTCGCCCTTCCCTTCCAGGCCACGCGGGACCGCCTGGCTGCGCAACTGCGTGCGGCACGTCACCCTGACGCGCGCACGGACCTCGGTGTGGGACTCGCGCCCTTGGTCGATGCCGCCGGTGACGGCCTCGCACCGGTCGCCTCGGCAATCGCCGGTCCGTTGGGTGTACCGTTTCGTTTCGCGCTGTCGGCCGAGCAATTGACGTGCGCCCAGGACTACGT
>NZ_JBFUJE010000398.1:0-3648 GCF_056401535.1 Luteibacter sp. P4_E6
GAGTGGAAGCTGATCACGGCGAGACGGCCGCCCACCTTGAGCAGGTCGAGGGCGGCGGCGAGGCCTTGCTCGACGGATTCGAGTTCGGCATTGACGCGAATACGCAGCGCCTGGAAGGTGCGCGTGGCGGGGTTCTTGCCGGGCTCGCGGCGGCCGACGCAGCCGGCGACGAGATCGGCGAGCTCGGCGGTGCGGGTAATCGGCGCGGTGGCGCGACGCTCGACGATGACCTTGGCGATGCGACGGCTGAAGCGCTCTTCGCCGAAGCGCCAGAGCACGTCGGCGATATCGAACTCGCTGGCTTCGGCCAGGAAGTCCGCGGCGCTGATGCCGCGCGACGTGTCCATGCGCATGTCGAGCGGCGCATCGGCCATGAAGCTGAAGCCGCGACTGCGATCGTCCAGTTGGGGCGAGGACACACCGAGGTCGAGCAGGATGCCGTCGAGGCCGCCTTCGAGCGCCGCCCAGTCACCCATGGTGGCGAAGTTTTCGTGGCGCAGGGCGACACGCGGATCGGTGGCGAGGTCGGCTTCGGCCACGGCGATCGCCGTGGGGTCGCGGTCCATCAGGAACAGGCGACCATCGGCGGACAGGCGCGAAAGGATCGCCCGGGCGTGACCGCCACGGCCGAAAGTCCCATCCAGGTAGCGCCCGTTCTCGCGCAAGGCGAGGCCCTCCACCGCTTCGTCGAGCATCACAGGGATGTGCACATCGCGCCCCGCCATCACCACATCCCGCTCCCGTTCCACCAAGACCTCGAATTAGTTCGTCACAACCGCAGTTCCGCCATGTCGTCGCTGATCTCGTCCTCGCCGATCGTTTGTCGGATCTTGGCGAGGTGGGCCTGTTCGCTCCAAAGCTCGAACTTGTTGCCCATGCCGAGGAGGACGGCCTTTTTTTCTATGCCAGCCGCCGAGCGTTGACTCGATGGAAGGAGGATGCGGGCCGCACCGTCAGGCTCGACGATGGCCGCAGCACCCACCAGCTTCATCTGCAAAGCCCGATGAACGGCCTTGACGCTGGGCAGCGCGTTGACCTGGTCACGAACCTGTTCCCATTCCGCGTACGGAAAGATCCAGAGGCAACCGGTATCGAAGGGGTTGTAAGCGACGACCAGACGATTCGCGCAGGCGTCGGCCACCAGATCCCGATACGAGGTCGGGATCGTCAGACGACCCTTGTCGTCGATCGTGATGGCTGTCTCACCTTGGAACATCTTCGTTGGCCGCCCCACCAAATCCCACKATTTCACACTGGGGCCCACGATAGTCTCGGGTCCTGAGACTGTCAAGGAAATTTTTCTTGTGAATCAAGGAGAAAGCTCACGTTCATCACCAATTCCAGCCGTTTCTTAGGAAGGGGCGGAAGGTGGTTGAATCGTTGAGGTTTTTTGCGAATCGCCTCGGTGTTTAAAGGGCCCTGCAAATGTGAAATCGAATGTGTGACTGAACTCACGTTCATGCGATGGAACAAGCTTCTGTAGGAGCTGATTCATCGGCGATCCCGCAGCAGCAGGGCCAGGGTGAGGCGAGCACCCATCGCCGATGAATCGGCTCCCACAGGGGCAAGGGGCCAATCAGCAAAAAACAAAGCGGCGCCGTCGTAAGACGGCGCCGCGATGCCTTGAAGAAAAGGAGTCGGCCTGTAAGCCGGGTTCTGTTCGTCTTGCGACGTGACAGTCATTCTTCTCGACCTGGCGTCACCGCCAGGCTCTAGCAACCTACCCGGGAACGACGCGGGCCGCGTCATAGTTCCCTTATTTGGTCTTGCTCCGGGTGGGGTTTACCGTGCCATGCGACGTTAGCCCCGCATGCGGTGCGCTCTTACCGCACCCTTTCACCCTTACCTGATCCCCTTGCGGGGCCATCGGCGGTCTGCTCTCTGTTGCACTGGCCGTCAGCTCACGCTGCCCAGGCGTTACCTGGCACCCTGCCCTATGGAGCCCGGACTTTCCTCGATACGCCCGAAGGCGTGACGCGACTGTCCGGCCGACTCCATCTAGAATTATACGGCAAAAATCGCCCCCTCCCCCCTGTAGGATCCGATTCATCGGCGATGCTCCTCCTTCGATGGGAAATGGGGCAAGCAACCTGGGAGGAGCGCTGCTGCGCAGCGGGTTTATTCGCCATTCGCCGATGAATCGGCTCCTACATGTACTTATTGCCGATGCATCGGCTCTTACAATGCGCGGCTACCCCCACCGGATTTCCCGATGTCCCTCTCCCGCCCCGGCATGCTCCACGTGGTCGCTACGCCGATCGGTCATCGCGACGACATCAGCGCACGCGCCATCGAGACACTGCGCCGGGTCAAGGTGATCGCCGCCGAGGACACCCGGCACACGCGCCCCCTGCTGCAACACCTCGGTATCGACACGCCGCTGGTCGCCCTGCATGACCATAACGAGCGCACGGCAGTGGACGGCCTCATCGAGCGCATGCGCGGCGGTGACGACGTGGCCCTGGTGTCGGACGCCGGCACCCCCCTGATCAGCGACCCGGGTTTCCGGCTCGTTCGCGCCGCTCGCGCGGCGGGACTACGGGTGAGTCCGGTGCCGGGCGCCAGCGCGGTCGTCGCTGCCTTGTCTGTCGCCGGCCTGCCCAGCGACCGCTTCATCTTCGAAGGCTTCCTTTCGGCCAAGGCCGGCGCACGGCGCGCACGCCTGAATGAACTGGCCGGCGAATCGCGCACGCTCATCTTCTATGAGTCGTCCCATCGCATCGTCGAGTCCCTCGAAGACATGTCCGCCGCCTTCGGCGCCGATCGTGAGGCGGTGATCGCCCGCGAACTCACCAAGATGTTCGAGACCGTCCTCGACGGGGGCCTGGCCAGCCTGGTCGAACGTGTCACGGCCGATCCCAACCAGCAGAAGGGCGAGTTCGTCGTGATGGTGGCCGGGCGCGAGGAGGGCGAGGAGGAACGACTGGCCGAAGGCCTGCGCGTGTTCGCCATCCTCAAGGAGGAACTGCCCCCGGCCAAGGCGGCGAAGATGGCCGCCGCGATCACCGGTGCACCGCGCAAGGCGCTCTACGGCAGTTGATCGCCACATGAATCGCGGAGTGCGCCTCACATCGGCCTCGCGAAGCGATGGGCTATGATCCTGACGTTTCGGCGCCGGAGGGGCGCCGCCGTGCTGCCCAAGGAATCCTGCATGCGACCGATCCGCGCCACTACCCTCGGCTTCCTGCTCTGCGCCGGTCTTGCCGGCTGTGTGACCCAGGGCGGCGTGAGCCAACACGGCTCCGCCCCTTCGGGTGAAGCCACGCAGGCGGCACAGGCGCTCTACACCAAGGGCCAGTTCGACCAGGCCGCACAGGCTTATATCGCGCTGRCCGGCCAGGATCCGTCACACCGCGACTACTACAACCTTCTCGCCGCCGAAGCGTACCGCCAGGAAGGCGCGCTGGATCGCGCGGCGCCCATCGTCGCCGATATCCGCCGTTCCCGGCTCGAGGGCGAAGACGCGCTGCGCTTCGATGCCCTGCGCGCCGAGATCGCCCTGAAGAACAACGACCCGGCGAGCGCGCTTTCCTATACGGGCAAGCCCTCGTCGCGCGTATCGCCACAGATCGAGCAGCGACTGGCTGAACTGCGCGCCCGCGCGCAGGCCGCGTCGAACGACCCGTGGAGCGCCGCACAGACCCGCGT
>NZ_JBFUJE010000399.1:0-3646 GCF_056401535.1 Luteibacter sp. P4_E6
TCATGTCCTTATGGAATGTGCGCTCGCCCACCATGGGCTCGAGCTCGCCGACCAGCGATTTCACCATCGTCGACTTACCGGCGCCGTTCGGGCCGAGCAGGCCGATGCGATCGCCCGCTTCCAGCCCGAAGGCGATGTCGCGGAGCACGACGTGGTCTCCGTAGCCTGCATCGATGTGATCGAGCTGCAGCATCGAGGTCGGCAGCCTGTCGGGCGTGGGGAACGTGAAGCTGAAGGAGCGTTCCGCACGCACCGCTTCGGTGCCGGCCATCTTTTCCAGGCGTTTCATGCGCGACTGCGCCTGCTTGGCTTTGGACGCCTTCGCCTTGAAGCGATCGATGAACGACTGCAGGTGGGCGCGCTCGGCCTGTTCGCGCACATGTGCGATCTGCTGCTGGCGGAGGTGTTCCCCGCGCTGGCGTTCGAAGGCGGTGTAGTCGCCGGTGTAGAGCTTGGCCTTGCCTTCGTGCAGATGCAGCGTGTGCGAGATCACGCCGTCGAGGAATTCGCGATCGTGCGAGATGATCAGCAGCGTGCCCGGATAACGGCGCAGCCACTCTTCGAGCCAAAGAACCGCGTCGAGATCGAGATGGTTGGTCGGCTCATCGAGCAGGAGCAGGTCCGAGGGCGCCATAAGTGCGCGCGCCAGGTTGAGGCGCACGCGCCAGCCACCCGAGAACGAGGCGACGGGCTGCTCATGGGTCTCCGGGCTGAAACCCAGGCCGTGCATCAGCCGTCCGGCACGCGCACGCGCGTCGTAGCCGTTGACCTCTTCGATGCGCATGTTTGCCCGAGCCACGGCTTCGTAGTCTTCCGCGTCGTAGGCATCGGCTTCCATCTTCAGCGCGGCGGCCACTTCCACGTCGCCGCCGAGCACGTACTCGATCGCCGGGTCGGGCAAAGCCGGCGTTTCCTGGGCCACGGAGGCCAGCCGGATCTTCGACGGCATGTCCAGATCGCCGACTTCCGGCTCCAGCTCGCCCTTCAGGGCAGCGAACAGGGTCGACTTGCCACAGCCATTACGGCCGATGACGCCGAGCGCCCAGCCGCTCTGGATAGTGAGGTCCATCTGCGACAGCAGCGTACGGCTGCCCCGGCGCAGGGCGAGGTTGCGAAAAGAGATCATGAATAGGGTTACTGCAATGAGCGACTGCCCATGATAGCCGTCCCGCCCCCCACGTGGCCGAAACGCGACGCAGCACACAGCCGTGACGCCCGGCGCACGCCGCCCATGGCGCGGGATGAGGCGGCATGTTAAAACGGCGTCTTGCGCCGCATGGGGAGCGCGACGGAGCCATCATGAATACCTTCAAGCCTGTTTTCACCGCGATCGCCCTGGCTATCGTCTCCGCCTCCGTGGCGCCTTCGGTTCATGCCGACAGCCTGCTGATGCAGCGTGTCCAGCAGGAAAAGGGCATGAGCCTGCCCAAGAAGGGCATGACCATGGCCGAGGTGGAACGCCAGTTCGGCGCACCCACCTCCAAGCTCGACGCCCGCGGCGGCGGCAGCGCCAAGCAGCCGGTCATCAACCGCTGGATGTATCCGGGCTACATCGTCTATTTCGAGAAGAGCCACGTGGTCCACACGGTGCTGAACACGCCGGCCGGGAATAATACGAACCCGCAAGCGCCAAAATAAGCGGCAGGCACCCATCGCCGCTGAAGCGGCTCCCACACAGAGCCGGCGCGGCTTTGCAGGTTGCCGGGCTGTCTGTGGGAGCCGCTTCAGCGGCGATGGCTGTTACAGCAACGGTAGCCCGGAAGCCCTACAATAGGCGGCTTCCCCAGCTGCCTCCCCGCCCGCCATGACCGACCGCACTTCTTATCGACTTCCCGCCGAATGGGAGCCGCAGGCCGGCGTGCTGATCGCCTGGCCGCATGCGGACACCGATTGGGCCGATCGCCTGGCCGAGGTCGAGACGACCTATGTGGCGCTGGCCGCCGCGGTGACCCGCTTCGAACCGCTGCACATCATCGTGGCCGACGCCGCGCTGCGTGAGCGCGCCCGCCTGGCGATCACCGAAGCCGGCGCGGACCTGTCGCGCGTACACTTCATCGAGCTGCCTTACGACGACACCTGGCTGCGCGACTCCGGCCCGATCACGCTCACCGGCCCGAACGGCGTGCTGCTCAACGATTACCGTTTCACCGGCTGGGGCGGCAAGTTCGGCGCCGAGCAGGACGATGCGCTGATCTCCGGTCTGCTCGAACGCGGCGTGCTCTCCGGCCTCCCGCACAAGCGCATCGACTGGGCGTTGGAAGGTGGCGGCATCGAGAGCGATGGCCGCGGCACCATCCTGACCACGTGGAAGTGCCTCAACCAGCGCCATCCCGAGCTCTCGCGCGAAACGATGACCGAGACCCTGGCGACCACTCTGCACGCCGACCGCGTGCTGTGGCTGGACCACGGCTACCTTGAAGGCGACGACACCGACGCCCATATCGACACGCTGGCGCGCTTCTCGGAGGACGGCGGCATCGTGTACCAGGCTTGCGACGACGAAAGCGATCCGCACTTCGCCGAACTGGGCCAGATGGGCTCGGAACTCGCCGCGCTGCGTTCGCCGGAAGGCAAGCCCTACCCGCTGCATCCGCTCCCCTGGGCCGAGCCGATCCTCGACGAAGGTCGTCGCCTGGCGGCGTCCTACGCGAACTACCTGATCGTCAACGGCGCGGTGCTCGTGCCGGCCTATGGCGACAAAAAGGACGCGGAAGCAGCGAGGATCATCGGCGTGGCTCAYCCGGGCCGCGAAGTCGTCCAGGTGCCATGCCGTCCGCTGATCTGGCAGAACGGCAGCCTGCATTGCATCACCATGCAGCTGCCCGCCGCGATTGCCCAGTAACCCTGAGGAACGAACACGATGACCCGCAAGACCCTCAAGGTCGCCCTGCTCCAGGAAACCGACCGCGGCAGCCGCGACGGCAACCTGGACGCCATCGAGGCCGGCCTGCGCGAAGCCGCGAAGGCTGGCGTCGAACTGGTGTTGCTGCAGGAACTGCACAACGGCCCGTACTTCTGCCAGCGCGAGAGCGTGGACGTGTTCGACCTCGCCGAGACCATTCCCGGCCCGGGCACCGAGCGCATCGGCAAGCTCGCCGAGGAGCTCAAGCTCGTCGTCATCGCGTCGATCTTCGAAAAGCGCGCGACCGGCCTGTATCACAACACGGCCGTGGTCTTCGATCGCTCGCGCGAGATCGCCGGCAAGTACCGCAAGATGCACATCCCCGACGACCCGGCCTTCTACGAGAAGTTCTACTTCACGCCGGGCGACCTCGGGTTCGACCCTATCCAGACCTCGGTCGGCAAGCTCGGCGTGCTGGTGTGCTGGGACCAGTGGTATCCGGAAGCCGCGCGCCTGATGGCGCTGGCCGGCGCCGATATCCTGTTCTACCCCACGGCCATCGGCTGGGACCCTAACGATGACGACGCCGAGAAGGCCCGTCAGCGTGATGCCTGGATCACCGTGCAGCGCGGTCATGCCGTCGCCAATGGCCTGCCGTTGCTCTCGTGCAACCGCACGGGTTATGAGGCGGATCCGTCCAACGTCGGCAGCGGTATCCAGTTTTGGGGTTCGAGCTTCGTGGCGGGCCCGCAGGGCGAATTCATTGCCCAGGCCGGCACCGAGGGCCGTGAGCTGCTGATCTGC
>NZ_JBFUJE010000400.1:0-3635 GCF_056401535.1 Luteibacter sp. P4_E6
GATCTCGTTGAGGCGCGAGCAGTGGTTGTTGATGATCTCGACCATGCGCAGGTCGGTATCGTTCATGTCGGTGGATTCGGCGAGCAATTGGGCCGAGTAGTGGATCGCCGCCAGCGGATTGCGGATCTCGTGGGCGATCGACGCCGACAAACGGCCCAGTGAGCTGAGGGTGAGCTCTTCGGCGCGACGCGAGACCAACGACGTGTCGTCAAGGAAGATCAGCACGTGCGAGTCGTCGTTCGGTGCCAGGCGCGAGAATCGCGGGATCACCTCGGGGGTGCCGTCGGCCAGCATGGTCGCGCTCTCGTCCAGCTTGCCCGAGGTGCGCCAGTGGTAAAGGCGCCGCGACAGCTCGGGAGCCAGGGTGCCCAGGTCGCGCTGGTCCGCCGAGGGATTGCCCATCAGCATCCAGGCCGACTCGTTGAGCTGGTGGATGCGGTTGCCCTCGTCGACCAGCAGTACACCGGTCTTCATACGGCGGATGATCAGCTCGTTGACCTGCGAGAGGTTGGCAAGATCGATACCGCGCTGCTCGGCCAGCGCCTCGGAGGCGCGGATGTTCCGGCCGAGCACATAGCACAGCGAGGTACAGGCGAAGTAAGCCGCGCCGAACAGCCCGTACTCGGCCAGCTCACGATCCGACGAGCTCGCCTCGGCCAGGTCGAAGAACGAATGACCCAGCATGCCCAGGGTGGCCATGGCGGCGAAGAACATCGACAGCCGGAACGGCAGCAGCAGGGCGCCTGTGGCCAGGTTCACCGCCAGCATCATGGCTACGCCCATGCGGACGTCGTGCATGAGCATGAGGGCGAGCAGGGCCGCCGCGATGTCCAGTGAGAGCCCGACCGAGACGATCAGGACCGGGCGATTCAGTGACTGCCGGGTGCGCGCCACCATGACCAGGGCCGCCAGCAGGTAGGCCAGGGCGAAAAGGCGGGCGAAGAGGGGTTCGGGCAGGTTCGGCCAGTTCAGGTGTTCGGGGTGGAACGCCAGCGCGGTGTAAACCGCCGCCTGCCCGAGACGGAAGTAATTGAAAAAGAACAGTTCGTGGCGGGCGGTGGTCTGGTTCGCCGTAGACCTGGCGGCTATTGTCGACGCGGGCGTGGACACGTGGGTACTTCTCCGCCGGGCCCCCCGGGGCCTGGATGACGCCCAGTATAGGTGTCGGGGCGGTCRCGGCAACTCACGCCACCGACAGCTTCCAGCCGGCCCGCGGGCCGCGCTGCACGGCCAATGCGGCGCCGCCCCTTTCCATCCGGGGCGCCTTCCGGGAAAATACGCGGCCGTATTGCGTGAAACTCGCGCAATCGATCCATCCCCCATCCCCGTGCGAGCCGTTCACGGCCTGCACGCGTCCACATGTTTCTCCCGTTCGCTCGAGGTATCGAATGAATTTCCACGAGTACCAGGCTAAAGAACTGTTCGCCAAGTACGGCATTGCCGTACCGCCGGGCAAGGTTGCCAACTCTCCCGATGCCGCTGTCGACGCCGCCAAGCACCTTGGTGGTTCGCAGTGGATGGTCAAGGCCCAGATCCATGCCGGCGGTCGCGGCAAGGCCGGTGGCGTCAAGTTCTGCCGCAGCCTCGATGCCGTTCGCGATGCCGCCAAGGGCATGCTCGGCACGAACATGGAAACCTACCAGTCCGCCGGCCGTGCGCTGCCGGTGAACCTGGTGCTGGTCACCGACGCGACCGACATCGCGAAGGAACTGTACCTCTCGATCCTCACCGATCGTGACACCAAGTCGATCTCGTTCATCGCCTCCAAGCACGGCGGCGTCGACATCGAACAGGTGGCCGCCGAAACGCCGGAAGACATCCACACCTTCCAGGTGGATTTCGTCGAAGGCCTGCAGCCGTACCAGTGCCGTGAGCTCGGGTTCAAGATGGACCTGAATCCGAAGCAGGTCGGCCAGCTCGTCAAGATCATGCTTGGCCTGTACAAGCTGTTCAACGAGAAGGACCTCGCCCTGGTCGAGCTGAACCCGCTCGCCGTTCTCGAAGACGGCAACCTCGCCGCCCTCGACGGCAAGGTCAACTCCGACGACAACGCCGAGTTCCGTCACGCCGACCTCGCGGCGATGCGCGATCTCACGCAGGAAGACGCGGCCGAAGCGGCTGCCGTCCAGCACAACCTCAACTACGTCACGATGGACGGCACGATTGGCTGCATGGTCAATGGCGCCGGTCTGGCGATGGCCACGATGGRCGTGATCAAGCTGGCAGGAGGTGAGCCGGCCAACTTCCTCGACGTCGGCGGCGGTGCCACCAAGGAGCGCGTCTCCGAGGCGTTCAAGCTGATCCTCTCGTCGGACAAGGTGAAGGCCATCCTGGTCAACATCTTCGGCGGCATCGTGCGCTGCGACCTGATCGCCGAGGGCRTCATCGCCGCGGTGAAGGAAGTGGGTCTGCAGATCCCGGTGATCGTGCGCCTGCAGGGCACGAACGTCGACGAAGGTCGCAAGCTCCTGGCCAACTCGGGTCTGGCGATCACGCCGGCCGACGATCTTAACGATGCGGCCCAAAAGGCCGTGGCCGCAGCGGCCTGAGGAGCATATTTAAATGAGCGTCCTGATCAACAAGAACACCAAGGTCCTCGTCCAGGGTTTCACCGGACAGCAGGGTACCTTCCACGCCGAACAGGCGATTGCCTACGGAACCAAGGTCGTCGGCGGTGTCACGCCGGGCAAGGGTGGTTCCGAGCACATCAACCTGCCGGTCTTCAACACGGTGCGTGACGCGGTCGACCAGACCGGCGCCGACGCGTCGGTGATCTTCGTGCCGCCTCCGTTCGCGGCCGACTCGATCCTCGAAGCCATCGCTGGTGGCATCAAGATCATCGTCACGATCACCGAAGGCATTCCGGTGCTCGACATGATGCGCGTGAAGAACGTGCTCAAGTCGCACCCGGACGTCGTGCTCGTCGGTCCGAATTGCCCGGGCGTCATCACCCCGGGTGAGTGCAAGATCGGCATCATGCCGGGCCACATCCACAAGCCGGGCAAGGTCGGTATCGTTTCGCGTTCGGGCACCCTGACGTACGAAGCGGTTTTCCAGACCACGAACGAAGGCCTCGGCCAGTCCACCTGCATCGGCATCGGTGGCGACCCGATCAACGGTCTGAACTTCATCGACTGCCTGAAGCTGTTCCAGGACGATCCGCAGACCGAAGGCATCATCATGGTCGGCGAAATCGGTGGCAGCGCTGAAGAAGACGCCGCTGAGTTCATCAGCCAGTACGTCAAGAAGCCGGTCGTCTCGTTCATCGCAGGCGCCTCGGCTCCTCCGGGCAAGCGCATGGGCCACGCCGGTGCGATCATCTCCGGCGGCAAGGGCACGGCGGAAGCCAAGTTCGCCGCGCTCGAGAAGGCAGGCGTGACCACGGTCAAGTCGCCCGCCGACCTCGGCAAGACCCTCGCCGGTCTGATGAAGTAATACCCACCCGCCTCGGCGAGTGATAAAAACCGCGGCCCCCGGGCCGCGGTTTTTTTATGCCCCGCGAACGGGTTCGGTACCCTTGTAGGAGCCGATTCATCGGCGATCCCGCGGCAGCGGGCCAGTCCGCCGCGAGCACCCATCGCCGATGAATCGGCTCCTACATGGGACCTGCGTTAGATGGCGGGCAGGTTCCAGGC
>NZ_JBFUJE010000401.1:0-3634 GCF_056401535.1 Luteibacter sp. P4_E6
GGGCCTGACCATCGATGTGCTGATCAACAACGCGGGCTACGGCGTCACCGGCTATCTCGAAGAGCAGCCCTGGGCGACGCATGCTGCCTTCATCCAGGTATTGATGACGGCGCCGACCGAGCTGGCCTACCGTTTGATTCCCGGCATGAAGTCGCGCGGTTACGGTCGCATCGTTAACGTCGCGTCGCTGGCCGGCCATGTTCCGGGTTCCGCAGGGCACACGCTTTATGCGGCGTCGAAGGCCTACCTGATCAAGTTCTCGCAGTCGCTGGCGCTCGAAGGCAAGGCCAGCGGCGTGCACACCACGGCGGTGTGTCCCGGCTTCACGTATTCGGAGTTTCACGACGTGACGGGCTCGCGCAATCTCGTCTCGAAGATGCCAGGTTTCATGTGGATGGACGCCCCGACCGTGGCCCGGCAGGGCATGGACGCGGTGGAGGCCGGCAAGGCGGTCTACGTGAACGGCGGGGTGAACCGGGCGATCAAGGCCCTGTTCAAGCTGATGCCGGACGCCCTGGCCCTGAAAATGATCGAAAGGCAAGGCAAGCGGTACCGATCGGGGCCTCATTCCGGGTAACTCGCCGCCGCCAACGGTTGTGGGAGCCGATTCATCGGCGATCCCGCGGCAGCGGGCCCGGTTACGACAAGCACCCGATCGCCGATGAATCGGCTCCTACAGGGGTGCTGCCCGGTCGACCCGTGACCTCTGGCATAGGCCGCCGGGGCCGCCTGGGGCTAGCCTCGTCCGGTTTGCGGCGCTTTCCGCGCCGCGTTGCCGTCACGGGGACCATCGATGTCGATCAAACGTAACGCGGCGCTGTCCGGCGCCGTCCTCCTTGGCCTGATCGGGGCCACCGCCTCCGCGCAGACCGTCACCACCGACGATTACCGCCGCGCGGACTCGTTCCTCGGCACCAATACGGCGCCACTGGTGGACCATTCGGTCTCCCGCGTCACGTGGGTCGACGACACCCATTTCTGGTATCGCGACCACGACAAGGACGGTGACCAGTTCATCACGGTCGACGCCTCGACCGGTCAGGCGACGCGCGCATTCGACCGCGACAAGGTGGCCGCGGCGCTGTCGACGTCCACGGGCAAAAAGGTCGATGCAACCAAGCTGCCGGTGACCGCATTCACGGTGCGCCCGGACGGCACCCTCGATATCACCTCGCATGGCAAGCACTACCTCTGCGACAAGGCCGCCGACAAGTGCGACCTGGCGGCGGTGAAGAAAGATGCCAACGGCAAGGCGTACGGCGAAGAGCCGGGTCTGGTCTCGCCGGATGGCAAGTCCGAAGCCTTCGTGCGCGACTGGAATCTCTGGGTGCGCGACGTGGCCAGCGGTGCGGAAACGCAGCTGACCACCAACGGCGTCAAGGATTACGGTTACGCCACCGACAACGCTGGCTGGAAGCACACCGACGAGGCCATCGGCGTGTGGTCGCCGGACTCGACGAAGTTCGCCACGTTCCAGCAGGACCAGCGCAAGACCGGCGAAATGACCCTCGTCAGCACCAACGTCGGCCACCCCAAGGTCGATACCTGGAAGTACCCGCTGCCGGGCGACAAGGACGTCACGATGATCGAGCGCGTCGTCATCGACGTGCCGACGAAGAAGACCGTGCGCTTCAAGATGCCGGCCGACCAGCATCGCTCGACGATCTGCGACGACGTGTCGTGCAGCCCGGGCCTGTGGGACGACGTGCGTTGGGCCGCCGACGGCAAGAGCATCGCCTTCGTCTCCACCTCGCGTGACCACAAGCAGGAATGGTTCCGCGTGGCGAACCCGGAAACGGGTGACGTGCGCGAGGTCTTCGGCGAGAAAGCGAAGACCTACTTCGAAAGCGGCAACGACATGGTCAACTGGCAGTACGTGCCCGAGACCGACGAAGTGATCTGGTTCTCCGAGCGGAGCAACTGGGGCCACCTCTACATGTACAGCCTGAAGACCGGCAAGCTCGAACACCAGATCACCACCGGCGACTGGAACGTCACCCAGGTGCTGCACATCGATGCGAAGACGAAAACGATCTGGTTCCGCGGCGTGGGTCGTGAGAAGGGTGTCGATCCGTACTACCAGTCGTTCTACAAGGTGGGTTTCGACGGCAAGGGCCTGACTCTGCTCACCCCGGAAAAGATGGACCATTCGGTCTCGATGTCGAAGGACGGCACGTACTTCTTCGACGCGTATTCGACCATCGAGACACCGCCGGTCGCCGTGGTCCGCCGCGCCGATACCGGTGCGACGGTGAAGGAAATCGCCCATGGCGATATCTCGCGCCTGAAGGCCACCGGCTGGATTCCGCCCACCGCTTTCACGGTGAAGGCGCGTGACGGCAAGACGGACCTCTACGGCCAGATGTTCAAGCCGACGAAGTTCGACCCGTCGAAGAAGTACCCGCTCGTCGTTTACATCTATCCGGGCCCGCAGGTCGGCTCGGTGCGCTCGCGCAGCTTCGTGGCATCGCACGGCGACAACCAGTCACTGGCCGAGCTCGGCTTCGTGGTCATCGCGGTCGACGGCATGGGTACGCCGCTCCGTTCGAAGGCGTTCCACGACGCGTACTTCGAAAACATCGGCGACAACACGCTGCCCGACCAGGTCGCGGCGGTGAAGGAGCTGACCAAGAAGTACAGCTGGCTCGACGCCGACAAGGTCGGCATCTGGGGTCATTCCGGCGGCGGCAACGCCACGGCGACCGCCATGTTCCGCTATGCGGACGTGTTCAAGGTCGGTATCTCGGAGTCGGGCAACCACGACAACCGCAACTACGAAGATGACTGGGCGGAGAAGTGGCAGGGCCTGCTGGTCACCGACAAGGACGGCAAGTCCAACTACGACGACCAGGCCAACCAGAAGTGGGCCGCGGGCCTCAAGGGCCACCTGATGATCGCCCACGGTACGTTCGACGACAACGTGCCGCCGTACGAGTCCCTGCTCGTGGTCGATGCGCTGATCAAGGCGAACAAGGACTTCGACCTGGTGATGATCCCGAATGCGCACCATGGTTACGGCGCCGCTACCACGTACATGACGCGTCGCCGCTGGGACTACTTCGTGCGCAATCTCGCCGGCGGCACGCCGCCGAAGGAATACCAGCTCACGCCGATGACGCCGCCCGGCGGCTGATGGCCAGCACAGGTTGGTGAACGACGAAGGCCCCGCTGCGAAGCGGGGCCTTTTTTTTAGACATTTCTCATATTGACCCGGTCTTTACGGAAGGCGTACGATCCCCGCGCCGACCGTGTGGTCGGTCTTTCACTCAAGTGGAACCCATGGATAGTTATCCGAGTCGACAGGCGATCGCGAATCTCGCGTTTGTGATCGCCCCCAACGTGCATGTCCGCGCGCAAGGCGTGGGCGAGATCCGTCACGGGTAACTCGCTCACCTCCGGCCGTGGGCTGGAGGTGTGCCATGTTCAAGATTCTTGTTTCCCTGTTCGCCCTGCGGGGCGCTTTCGGCGGCGTCGCAGCGAAAGCCTATTCCGTGCATGTGCCTTCCCGCAGCGATGGTCTTCGTCGCAGCGGGCTGCATTGCGTGTGGCGGCGCGACGCATCGTCGGGGCAGCTTCGTAGCTACTGGTCCGGATCGGACTGATATGGCGTTTGAGCAAAGCATCGCCGTAATGC
>NZ_JBFUJE010000402.1:0-3620 GCF_056401535.1 Luteibacter sp. P4_E6
GTGCCGACCCAGGCCATGACACTGGCGACGGTGCCGCGCCCGGAGGTCGAGGAAAGTTCGGCGCCACCGACACCGCAGGACGCGCCGTTGCCGCAGGTCGCGCCCGAGCCTGTCGCGCCGACGCCGGACCTGACCGTCGACACGCGTCCCGTGCCGCCGAAGATCTCAGTGCAGGCCATCCCCGCGCCGCCGGTCGAAGCCGAAGCGGAACTCGAGGCCGTCCCCTTGCCCGACGCGGTGGCGAAGCCGTCCGTCTCGGCGCCTGTCGCGACAGTGGACCGGCCCGCGGTGCAGGCGCCTGCGGTGTCACCCGGCGAGATGCAGCGACCGGTCGCCGGCATCGATACGGCCCCGTCCGCGCCGGGCCAGGCTCCCGGCGACATCGCCGCGGGCGAGTCCGCGGCGCAAGTCGCCGCGACTCAAGGCAAGCAGGGCGAGGATCAGGCGGCC
Source organism: Luteibacter sp. P4_E6 (assembly GCF_056401535.1). NCBI lineage: Bacteria > Pseudomonadati > Pseudomonadota > Gammaproteobacteria > Lysobacterales > Rhodanobacteraceae > Luteibacter > Luteibacter sp. P4_E6. Next base: position 451 of record NZ_JBFUJE010000402.1, read on the forward strand.
GAGGCGGTCAAGGGGCAGTCGGCAGGCAAAGCCTCGCCTGGCGAGGCCGACGTCTCCGGCTCGAGTACGCCCGGCGCGGACAAAGAATCCGGCAAACCCGGCGCCGTGAAGGGCGTAGACGAAGGCGAGCGGCTCACCGGGGCGAGCGGCACGTCGAACCGCAGCGACGGCGTGGTCGGCGGACAGGGTGACAAGGCCGGTCAGGTGGGCGCGTACACGGAACTGAAGCCACGCGGCAACGTCACCGTGCAGAACGGCCCGCACTTCCACGTCGACTACAAGCCGACACGGTTCGACGGCGCGTGGACTCCGAAGGGGGAGTCGAGCGTAGATACCGCGGTCCGTCACGGTGTGGAAGCCACGACGACACACGCCGTCGTGTCGCTTCCGCGCGGCATCCGTCTCAACTGTACGGCCGGCCCCGGCACGGCAGGCGCCAAGGATGCGAGCGCCACGATGAATGCGATTTCGATCTTCAGTCTGGGTTGTGGCGTTGGCGATGGCCCACCGAAGCCGGCCAACCCGGACGCCACCGCAAAGAATCAAACCATGGCTCCGGCGAAACCGCTGGCCGAGAACCTTCCGCCCGCGAATTCGGCGACGGTGGCCGCGGCCCCCGTGGCCCTCGACAACACGGCGTACTGCACGGCGGCAAGGATTGCCGGCGGCCCGTTGCCACCGGGTTGCGAGGCCTCGATCAAGATCAACGTCCCCGCGCCGAACGCGGCGAGCGGTTCGTGGGTCCCCGCCAGCGATCAGTTCAAGTAGGCAGGCGCCGGATCTCGGTACCGGCGACCATGTCATGGATCGCCCGGTGACGGCGGTCGAACCAGGCGGGAAGCAAGAGCACGAGCCAGCCGACCACGGGGGCCCACAGCGCAGCCTTCATCGACGTGAGCGGGTAGATGAGAACCAGGGCGAGGGGTAGGGCGGCGACGATGAGCCTTACCAGGCCGCGCTTGCCGTTGACGGGCGCGCCGCTCGCATCCGTGACCCGGATACGCCACGGACGCATGCCGAGTGTCTGGCCACCACGCATCCAGGACGCCAGGAAATAGGCGCCCACCACGAGTCCCTGGAGTGGCTGGTACCACCAGGTGAGCATCCGGCCGTGGTCGTCGAACAGGTGACCCCCTGTGACCATCTGCGAGAGCAGCCCCACGACCATGACGATGGCGACCACCGCGAGGACGTCATAGACGATCGCCGCAAAACGGCGCCAGGCGGGAGCGGGTGAGGTGGGGATCATGCGATTCCGTGGCGTTGGCGACGCGGCATTGTAGACGGCGCCGATGGCGCCCCGGCATGAGAGTATTCGGGCATCGCTTGCCACGCCCGAATTCATGTCCGTCGATACCGCTATGCCTTCCGCTGAACTTGCCGCCGACGATGCTCGCCTGATCGAGCGCTTCATCGAGCGCGTGTGGGCGGAGGACGGGCTTGCCGACCGTACGCTTGAGGCTTACCGGCAGGATCTCCAAGGACTGGCGCGCTGGCTCGGTACCCGCGGACGTTCGCTGGCGACGGCGGGCCGCGAGGATATTTCCGCGTATCACGGCAGCCAGCCGGTAGCCGTGCGCAGTATGGCGCGGCGCCAGTCGGCGTTCCGCCGCTTCTTCGCCCAACTCGCGCGTGACGATGGTGCACGCGAGGATCCGACCCTGCTCATGCAGCGTCCGCGCATGCCGCGCAGCCTGCCCAAGGCGTTGGCCGAGCGCGAGATCGAGGCGCTGATCGTCGCGCCCGACCTGACCCATCCGCTGGGTCAGCGTGACCGGGCGATGCTTGAATTGATGTACTCGTCAGGCCTTCGGGTATCGGAACTGGTGGAGTTGCCGCTGACGGGCCTGAATACGCGGCAAGGTGTCCTTCGCGTCACAGGCAAGGGCGGCAAGGATCGGCTTGTGCCGGTGGGCGAGGAAGCCCTGAATCATGTCGAGACCTACCTGCGCGAGGCCCGGCCACAGCTGGCCAGAGGCCACGGCCAGCCGATGGCGCTGTTTCTGTCCCGTCGCGGCGACGGCATGACGCGGCAGATGTTCTGGACCCTCGTGAAGCGCTACGCCCTGCAGGTAGGCATTCCGGCGAAACGCGTCTCCCCGCACGTCCTTCGGCATTCGTTCGCCACCCACCTGCTCAATCACGGTGCGGACCTTCGGGCCCTGCAGATGCTGCTGGGCCACAGTTCGCTCAGTACCACCCAGATCTACACGCTGGTGGCGAAAGAAGGGCTCAAGCGGCTTCATGCCCAGCATCACCCGCGCGGCTGAGCGCCCGTGGCACAATCGGGGGAACCGATGGCGAGGCGCGTGTTCCAACACCTGCCCCGCACTTCCCCCGGTAGCAGATTGGAGTCCGCTATGTTCAAGAAAATCCTTCCGGCGATCCTGGCCGGCGCGTTCGCCGTGACGGCTGCCGCTGCCGACGACCAGGCCGCCGTGCGCGCCGCCGTCGAAGGGATCGGCCCCGGTATCGAGGTGCAGAGCATCGCCCCCGCGCCGATTCCCGGTTATTACCAGGTGATCGCGTCGGGTCGCATGGTGTATGTGAGTGCCGATGGGCATTACATGATCAACGGCAACCTGATCGACCTCCAGAAGAAGTCCGATCTCAGCGCGGCGGCATGGTCCGGCATGCGCAAGGCCGAGCTGGCGAAGGTTCCCGAGTCCCAGCGGCTGATCTACTCGCCCGCCAATCCGAAACACAAGATCACCGTCTTCACCGACGTGGACTGCGGGTTCTGCCGCCAGTTGCACGCGCACATCGGCGAGTACAACAAGCAGGGCATCGCCGTCGAGTACGTGTTCTGGCCGCGCGAAGGCGTGAAGACCACCTCCGGTAACGACACGCCGTCGTACACCAAGGCCGTGTCGGTCTGGTGTGCCGCGGACCGCAAGAGCGCCTTCGATTCGGCCATGTCGGGGGCGGCGGTCAAGACCGCCAGCTGCACCAACCCGGTCAAGGACGAGTTCGAGCTCGGCGAGCGTCTCGGTGTGAACGGCACCCCGACCATCGTCGACGAGAACGGCGATGTCATCGGTGGCTACCTCACCCCTGAGCAGATGCTCAAGGCGCTGAGCGCTCCGGCAGGCACCGCCCGGAGCGGCTGAGCCGGGCGGCTGAGGCTGAGCATCGCCGCTGAAGCGGCTCCCACAAGGGCGGGCTTCCTG
>NZ_JBFUJE010000403.1:0-3606 GCF_056401535.1 Luteibacter sp. P4_E6
CTTGAGCCCCCAGGGACGGCGTGAACGTCGTCTCCGGCGGAGCAGGGGCGCGTTTCGGACAGAGGTACGCAGTCGTCCGCGCGGGGTCGTCGCCTCGCACGTGTAGGCTATCGCTGAATCGCCTACTGGAGCCGCAATAGTCGCGCCGGAGAAGTTCACGAGGAGTGTGAGTGTAAGAACGCTAAAGCACGTCGGGTATTTCATAGCTCGTTCCCTCGAGTCGTTGATTATTTCGCAGTCCTGAAACCCTGACCGTGAATCGCCATTCTTGGCCTCTTGGTCGGATACACCCTAATCACTCGTGCACACACGAGTAAATATGCCATGTGTCGTAGTCTCGGCTGTGCTTTTTCGGCACCACCCGTCGTCACATACTCTGGACTTCGCTTAACCAGAGCCCGCATTGAACACATAACCTTGTCAGCCCACCGGTTACCTCTGTCACCGTTATAGGAGTGGAGGCGACATGATGCGGCGTGGAAGGAAGATAGTGGCGTGGGTGGTGGGGATCCTGATCCTGCTCATCATCGTGATCATTCTGTTTATCGCCCTGTTCGACTGGAACAGGCTTAAACCGACGATCAACGAAAAGGTTTCCGAGGCCATCGGCCGGCCTTTCGCCATCAATGGCGACCTTTCGGCACACTGGTCGCGCGAACCAGGCGAAGACGGGCTGGTCAGTCTGATTCCGTGGCCGCACTTCACCGCGCTCGACATCACGGTGGCGAACCCGGACTGGGCGAAGACGAAACAGTTCGCGACCTTGCAGTCCCTTGAGTTCCGCCTTTCGCCGTTCCCGCTCATCTCGCACCGCATCGTCGTGCCGGAGATTCGACTCGGTCAGCCGGTCATCGACCTCGAGCGCGTGAAGAACGGCGACAACACCTGGACGTTCAAGATGCCCGAGAGCACGGGCCCGTCCGAGTGGCAGCTCGAGCTCAACGCCATTGCCTTCGACAAGGGTCACGTCGATTTCAACGACGCGACCAACCAGATCGCCATGGGTATTGACGTGACGCCGCTGGGCAAGGGCATTCCCTTCGACGAGATCATGGCGCAGCAGGAGAAGGATTCGCGCGCGCAGGCCGCGAAGACCAATGGCGCCACGACGAAGGCCATGGCCAGGAACGGCGCCGGAGACACGGATCGCCAGGACCAGACCAAGAAGAAGCAGGTGTACCAGTTCCAATGGGACGCCAAGGGTACGTACAAGAAGTCGACTGTCGAAGCCAAGGCGAAGACCGGCGGTGTGCTCGCGCTTCGCGACACGAATCGTCCCTTCCCTGTGCAGGCCGACGCACGCTTCGGTGACACTCATATTGCTTTCGTCGGCACGCTGACCGATCCGCTCAACGTGGGTGCGCTCGACATCCGCCTGTGGTTGTCGGGCACGAGCATGTCGCATCTCTACGATCTCACCGGCGTGACCCTTCCCGATACGCCGCCGTTCGCCACGGAAGGCCATCTCAAGGCCAATCTCAAGAAGGGCGCGAGCGTCTTCACCTATGACAACTTCACCGGCAAGGTCGGCGGCAGCGATCTCGGCGGCAGCCTCACCTTCAACACCGGTGGCCAGCGTCCGAGCCTGACCGGCAAGCTGAAGTCGAACCAGTTGCTGTTCTCGGATCTCGCCCCGCTGGTCGGCGGAGGCTCCAACGCAGAGAAAACCGAGCGCGGCGACTCGGTGAAACAGCCCGACGACAAGGTGCTTCCGGTCGAACCGTTCAAGACCGATCGCTGGAACGCGATGGACGCCGATGTCGAGTTCACGGGCGTGCATATCGTTCATGGCGATCGCTTGCCGGTCGACAACCTCTTCACCCATCTCACCATGAAGGACGGCAAGCTTGCCCTCGACCCGCTGAGGTTCGGCGTGGCCGGTGGCACGGTCGGCAGCAACATCCACGTCGATGGCTCCACCACGCCCATGAAAGGCACGTTCAACATGGGTGCGCGGCATCTGAAGCTGAAGGAGCTGTTTCCCAAACTGGCGCCGGGAGACACGACGCTGGGTGAACTCAATGGCGACGCTTCCCTGACTGCCGTGGGCAATTCGCCGGCGGCCTTGCTGGGCAGCTCCAACGGCGAGATCAAGTTGCTGATCAACGATGGCGCGGTCAGCAGTTCGCTGCTGGAACTGGCCGGCCTGAATGTCGGTAGCTATGCAGTGAACAAGCTGTTCGGCGACGAAACGGTCAAGATCAACTGCATGGCGGCCGACCTCGTTGCCACGAACGGCGATATGGATTCGAAGCTGTTCGCCTTCGATACGGAGAAGGCGCTTATCAACGTGACCGGCGATATCGACTTCAAGAGCGAGAAGCTCAACCTCGATATCGTGCCGCACACGAAGGGCTTCCGCCTGTTCTCGCTGCGCTCGCCGCTGTACGTGCACGGCACGATGAAGAACCCGTCGGTTGGCGTGCATCCGGGACCGCTGATCCTGCGCGGCGGTGGTGCCGTCGCCCTGGCCGTCTTCGCCGCGCCCGTTGCTGCCATCGCCGCGCTGGCCGTCCCCGAAAGCGGCAAGGCCGACGCTACGCAGTGCAAGCCGTTGCTCGACGACCTCAAGAGCGCCCCGCCCAAGGCCCCGCCCCCGGGCAAGACCCAGGCCCAGGCCGACGCTAAGAAGAAATAACGCTAATTGCCCTTGCCCCCTGTAGGAGCCGATTCATCGGCGATGGCATCGCCCAGACGGTGATCCGCTGCCACGGCCTTCGCCGATGAATCGGCTCCTACACAAGAACTGCGTTTTGCCGCAAGCTTGCGGGCATGCTGCCCTCCCGCAAAGCCCACCTCCAGATCCACTTCTGTGTCCTGCTGTGGGGCTTCACCGCCATCCTCGGCAAGCTGATCACGCTGGCGGCGTTGCCCTTGGTGTGGTGGCGCATGTTGCTGGTGTCGGCCACCCTGCTCTGTGTGCCCCGTGTGTGGCGCGGGTTGCGTGCGTTGTCGCCGAAGCTTCTGCTTTCCTACGCGGGCATCGGCGTGATCGTCGCCCTGCACTGGCTCACGTTCTACGGCGCGATCAAGCTCGCCAACGCGTCCGTCGCGGCGACATGCATCGCCTTGTGCCCGGTGTTCCTCGCCGTTGTCGAACCCTGGGTAGCCGGTCGTCGCTTCGATCCACGCGAGTTGCTGATCGGTGCTGCCATCGTGCCGGGCGTCGTCCTCGTGGCGGGTGGCTTGCCGGGTGAGATGCGGCTAGGCCTGGCGATCGGTGTGCTTTCCGCGCTGTTCGTCGCTTTTTTCAGCGCGTTTAACAAGCGACTGATCGATCGGGCGGATGCACTCACGGTGACCTGCATCGAGCTAGGTACGGGGACGTTGTTCCTTACCGTGTTGGCACCATTCATGGCTACGCYGGCCTTCGTCCTGCCGAGCCTGCACGATGCGTTACTGATGGTGGTACTGGCTTACGGATGCACGTTGCTGCCGTTCGCTCTCGCGCTGGCAGCGCTGCGTCATCTGACGGCGTTTGCAACGCAGATGGTGACGAACCTCGAGCCGGTTTACGCGATCGTGCTGGCGATTCCGCTGCTGGGCGAGCAGCGGGAACTGGGCTGGACGTTTTATCTTGGCGTGGCGGTGATTATCGGTGCGGTG
>NZ_JBFUJE010000404.1:0-3589 GCF_056401535.1 Luteibacter sp. P4_E6
CTGCTCGAGCAGGTAATCGGCGTTACGTTCTTCCTGGCCGGGAATGGGCGCATTGACGATCATCGGCAGGCCCACGGCCAGGCACTCCGACGTGGTCAGGCCGCCGGGCTTGGTGATCGCCAGGTCGCAGCAGGCCATCAGTCGCTCCACCTGGCGGGTAAAGCCCTGCGGAAACAGGCGTCCCGCATGCCGCGTGCTGGCCAGCATGCGCAGGCGGCCGAGCATGTCCGTATTGCGCCCGGCCAGCACGACCAGCTGAAAATCGCCGCCACCCGTGAGCAGGGTATCGGCCAGTTCGTCGAGCGCGCCGACGCCTGCGCCGCCGCCCATGACGAGGTACGCGGGCCGGTCCGGATCGATGCCCAGTTCTTCGCGCAGTGCGCGACGGTCGTGCGCCTGGGCGAAGGCGGGCATCACCGGAATGCCCGTGACGTGCACGCGCTCGGGCGGCAGACCGACGGCGCGCATGCGGTGGGCGATTTCCGGATTGGCAGCAAAGTAGCCGGTCATTCCCGGTATCACCCACATCCGATGCAGGTCGAAATCCGTCACCTGCAGATAGACCGGTGCGTTCACCCGGCCCTTGCAGATCTGCCGCATCAGCATCTCGGCAGGCAGGAAATGGGTGCAGACGATGGCGTCGGGCGCGAAGTCGCTGATGGCCGCGCGCAACCGTCGCGTGTTCAGCCGCTCGATGGTCCGGCGCATACGTTGCGTCACGGCCTCGGGGCGTGCGTCGTCGGTGATGCGATAGAGCATGCCCCACAGGCGCGGGTAGTGCGTGATCAGGCCAAGGTAGAAGTCAGCGTAGATGCGCCGGAAGCTCGATGGCACGAAGTCCATCACGTCCAGGTGTCGCGCTTCCACGTCCAGTCCGTCCGCTGCCAGCGCACCGATCGTCGCTTCGAGGGCATCGGCGGCGCGGACGTGCCCGGCGCCGGCGGAAACCGAAAGGAGCAGGATGCGCCTCGTCACGCGCAGTATTCGGCCAGCAGCGATTGCTGCGCGCTATAGGGCGCTTCGCCCGTAGCCGGTATACGACGCGTGTAACGCCCGTCCTCACCAAGCATCCAGGCCTGCGTGTTGTCGCGCAGGTAGTTGTCGAGCGTTTCGTTGTAGACGCGTTGCGCCAGTGCCGGATCCAGGATGGGCACGCCCACTTCGATGCGCCGCATGAGGTTGCGTTCCATCCAGTCCGCACTCGCACAGAACAGTTCCGGCTCGCCGTCGTTGCCGAACCAGTAGACGCGGCTGTGCTCGAGGAAGCGACCGATGATCGAGCGCACGCGGATGTTTTCCGACACTCCCGGAATGCCCGGGCGCAGCGTGCAGGCACCGCGGATGATCAGGTCGATCTGCACACCGGCCACCGAGGCGCGGTACAGCGCTTCGACGACGTGTGCCTCGTTGAGTGCATTGAGCTTGGCGACGATACGCCCGGGGCGTCCATGGCTCGCGTGCTCGATCTCGCGTTCGATACGCGCCATGACGCCGCTGTAGAGCGTGAACGGCGAATGCAGCAGGCGCTTGAGCTGGATCATCGGACCCAGGCCGGAAAGCTGCTGGAACACCTTGTGGATGTCCTCGCCGATTTCCGGATGCGAAGTCATCAGGCCGATATCCGTATAGCCGCGACTGTTGCCCTGGTGATAATTGCCGGTGGACAGATGCACGTACCGGCGCAAACCCGAGCCCTCGCGGCGCACGATGAGCAGCATCTTGGCGTGCGTCTTGTAACCCACGACGCCGTAAACCACCTGTACACCGRCTTCCTGCAGACGGTTGGCCAGGCCGATGTTGGCCTCTTCATCGAAACGCGCGCGTAGCTCGATCACGACCGTGACGTCCTTGCCGTTGCGCGCGGCTTCCACCAGCAGGTCGACCAGGGGGGAATCCTTGCCGGCGCGGTACAGCGTCTGCTTGATCGCCAGGACGCCGGGGTCTTGCGAGGCGCGACGCAGCAGTTCGACCACCGATGCGAAGGACTCATACGGATGGTGGAGCAGCACGTCGCGCACGCCGAGTACGTCGAACTCGTTCACGCCTTTACCGAACGCCGGTGACAGCCGCGGCGTGAAGCGCGGGAATTTCAGTTCGGGGCGGTCGACCTGGTCGTAGATGAGGCTGGAACGGATGATGTTGACCGGTCCATCGCAACGATAGACGTCGGCTTCCTCGAGCTGGAAATTGGCAATCAGCATGTCGGTGATCGCGCGCGGGCAATCCGCACCGACCTCGAGGCGTACCGGCCGCGCGTAGCCGCGGCCGACGAGCTCCTCGCTCAGTGCGCGCGCCAGGTTTTCGACTTCCGCTTCCTCGACCACGAGTTCGCTGTTGCGCGTAACGCGGAACTGGTACGAGGCGCAGACATCGAAGCCGGGAAAGATTTCGTCCGCAAAGGCCTGCAACACCTCGGCCAGGAACACGAAGTCGCCGTCGCCTTCGGATACTTCGGCGGGCAGCTTGATGATGCGCGGCAACGAGCGCGGCGCGCGGACCAGGGCCATGTGGCCTTCGCGACCGAAAGCGTCCCGGCCTTTGAGTACGACCGCCAGGTTCAAGGTCTTGTTGAGGATGCGCGGGAACGGATGCGAAGGGTCGAGACCGAGCGGCGACAGGACCGGCTGGATCTCGTTCTGGAAATAGCCCAGCAGCCAGCGGCGTTGCTTGTCGGTCCACCGGTCGCGCGTCAGGTAACGAATGTCTTCCGCGGCGAGCGCGGGACCGAGTTCCTCGTGCCAGATGGCGTAAATTTCCGCGACCAGCTCGAGGGTACGCTCGCGGATACGCGCGAGAATCTCGGTGGACGAGAGGCCATCCGCCCCCGGTGTAGCCGCACCCAGTGCGTGCTTATGCTTGAGCACCGCCACGCGCACCTCGAAGTATTCGTCGAGGTTGTTGCTGACGATGGTCAGGTAACGCAGGCGCTCCAGGACAGGCACATCCGGGTCGCGTGCCTGGGCCAGCACGCGGAAATTGAACTCCAGCGCCGCCAGTTCGCGGTTGATGTACAGCGCAGGGGCGCCGAGGTCGACAGACTCGCTCATGCTTTCGGCTGATCCTTTCACGACACCCGATGGTGGCCTATCGGTCATCATGCCGGAAAGCGGCATCGCAGCAACCGGGCGGCGCTTGCCTGCCATCGATTACAGGTGCAGGCCAGCGGCTTCCTGCAGCCGGGCGCCATCGAGGAGGCGGTCGCTACCGAAGACGCAGGCAAACGTCGAGCCCTTGCCAGGTTCGCTCTCGATCACCAGGCGGGCCTGGTGGAGGTTGAGCACGTGCTTGACGATGGACAGGCCCAGGCCGGTGCCACCGGAATCACGCGAGCGGCTGGACGACACGCGGTAAAAACGTTCGGTCAGGCGCGCGATATGGGTGGCCGGAATGCCGAAGCCCGAATCCTGCACGGAGAACTTCGCGCCACCGCCTTCGGAGTCTGCCCAGCGGATGGCGATACGCCCGCCGGTAGGTGTGTAGCGCACGGCATTGCTGACCAGATTCGAAAACGCGCTGTGCAGATCCTTCGGCGAGCCGAGGAGATCGAAGGCGGTCGCCATGTCGAGCGAGACCGTGTGCCGGCCCTGGC
>NZ_JBFUJE010000405.1:0-3586 GCF_056401535.1 Luteibacter sp. P4_E6
TTTCCGGCGCGGCGCGCGTTTTCCTCGCCGCTTCGGTTACTGGTTCGTCGCCGTGATTCGCGTTATCCCTGTATGTCGGCTAATGCCTCCGGTTGGCCCGGCGTCAAACCAGCACGCGTTCCGCCCACAGCGACAGCGTCCCAAGCCCCGCGCCAATCGCCGTCGCGGCGAGCACATCGCTCGGGTAATGCAGGCCGAGCACCACGCGGGACGCGCCGACGAGCGCCGCAAAACCGATCAGGAACGGCGCCAGGATGGGGTAGTGCGCCACCGCGACGACGGTGAATGCGACGGCCTGCAACGTGTGGCCGGACGGGAAACTGAACTCGTCCAGTGGCGGCACGTGCGCGATCACGCCGGGACAGGTGCGGAAAGGGCGCGGGCGGCGCGTCCAGCGCTTTAGTACGCGATAGAGCATCAGTGCGGTCAGACCGGTCACGGCCATCTGTGCCGCCACGGCGACGCCGTGCCAGCCGCCGACCAGTGCGATGACCGTCATCAGCGCATACCAGAACACGCCATCACCCAGCCGGCTGATGGCGCCGAAGAAGATGCCGATGGCCCGGCGCGCGCCCCAGCGATTGGCGGCGACGCACATGCGCCGGTCGAGGCTCGCCCTACGCGGCGACGGCGGTGCTGCGTTCATGGACATTCTCCTCGAAAAGGGACCGCATGATGGCTTCGAAGTCGTTCACGACGGACTCGGGCGAAAGGCCGGCGACGGAGGCGCGGGCTGCATGGCCCATGGCTGTGCGCACCGTGGTATCCGCACCGAGGGTGGCGGCGCGTTCGATCAGGCCACCTTCGTTGCCTGGCGCGACACGAATACCGTTCTGCCCGTTGCGGATGAACTCACGCGCGGCGGCTTCGGCGTAGGCGACGACCGGTATGCCCGATGCCATCGCCTCGAGTACCACGTTGCCGAAGGTTTCCGTGAGGCTGGGGAAGACGAACAGGTCAGCGCTGGCGTAGAACGCCGCCAGCTCCTCACCACGACGCGTACCGGCGAAGATCACGTCCGGATTGGCCGCCTCGAGTGCGGCACGCCCCGGACCGTCGCCGACGATGACGCAGCGGGCCTGTGGCACCCGCCGAACCAGGGCACGGTAGGCCTCGATGACGACGTGCAGGTTCTTTTCGGGCGCGACGCGGCCCACGCTGAGCACCACCGGTGTATCGGCACCGGCGCCCCAGCTTTCGCGCAGCGCGTCGTTGCGATGCTCCGGATGGAAGCGTGCGGTATCGACGCCGCGGCGCAGGACGCGTACGTCATGCACGCCGAGATCGTTGAGCTCGCCCGCCAACTGGCCGGTGGGCACCAGGGTCGTCTGCGCGCGGCGATGGAAGCGGGCGAGATAGCGGCGCACGAAAGGCGTGAGTGCGCCGAAACCGTAATGGCCCACGTAGAAGTCGAAGCGTGTGTGGAAACCGGTAGCGACCGGAATGCCGAGTCGGCGAGCAGCGCTGACAGCAGTCCAGCCGAGGGGGCCTTCCGTCGCCACATAGATCGCGTCCGGGCGCTCTGCGCGCCAGCGGCGTTCGATACGGAAGCGGGCAGGGAGGCCAAAGCGAAGGCCGGAGTATCGCGGCATCGCGGCGCCTTCGACGGCGAGGACATCCATGCCCGCGTCGGCCAGCGGTGGCGTATCCGGGTGGATCGGCCTGATGAGGTCGACCGTGTGCCCTCGCCGGACAAGTCCGCGGGCGAGCGTCTGGACGGTAAGGGCTACCCCGTTCACGTCCGGTGCGTAGGTCTCGGTGACGATGCCCACTCGCATGGCGGTGCCCCTTCTGGCCTGGCTTGACGCATGCTCGCGCAATGGCGTGTCCGCGCGGTTATCAGGGCATGACCGGCATATGACAGCGGGGCTGGGTTAAAATCGCGGTCTTGCCTGCCTGACGACCCCTACAATGACCGTCCGTACCCGCTTTGCTCCCAGTCCTACCGGCTACCTCCATATCGGCGGTGCCCGCACCGCGCTGTATTGCTGGCTGGAGTCCCGCCGTCGGGGCGGTGAATTCGTGCTGAGAATTGAGGACACGGATCGCGAACGGTCCACCCAGGAGGCCGTGCAGGCCATTCTCGACGGCATGTCCTGGCTCGGACTGGTGCATGACGAAGGCCCGTACTACCAGACGTTGCGCATGGAGCGCTACCGCGAGGTCGCCGACCAGCTGCTGCGCGAGGGCAAGGCGTACTACGCCTACGAGACGAAGGAAGAGATCGAGGCGATGCGCAACGCGGCCATGGCGGCGGGTGTGAAGCCGCGTTACAACGGCTACTACCGCGATCGCAACGAGCCGCAGCGCGATGACCCGAACCGGGTCATCCGTTTCAAGAATCCCGCCACCGGCAGTGTTGTCTTCGACGACAAGGTGAAGGGGCGCATCGAGTGGTCCAACGAAGAACTGGACGATCTGGTGATCTTCCGCTCGGACGGTTTTCCCACGTACAACTTCGCGGTTGTCGTGGACGACATCGACATGGGTATCACCGAAGTGATTCGTGGCGACGACCATGTCAACAACACGCCGCGCCAGATCAACATCTACAAGGCCCTGGGCGCGGCGGTACCTGAATTCGCGCACCTGCCGATGATCCTTGGCCCGGACGGCCAGAAGCTGTCCAAGCGTCACGGCGCGGTAAGCGTCATGCAGTACCGCGACGATGGTTTCCTGCCACACGCGCTGCTCAACTATCTCGTGCGTCTGGGCTGGTCGCATGGCGACAAGGAGATCTTCTCGGTCGACGAAATGAAGACCCTGTTCGACGTTGCCGATGTGAACAAGGCGGCGTCGCGTTTCGACGTTACCAAGCTGTCCTGGCTCAACCAGCATTACCTGAAGACGGACGATCCGGCGCTGCTCGGCGCCGAGCTGGCCTGGCACCTGGACAGGATCGGTATCGACGCCTCGAAGGGTCCGAATCCGGCGGATGTCGTCGTCGCCTTGCGCGACCGCGTGCAGACGTTCAAGGAAATGGCTGAGCGCGCGAAGATCTGGTACGGCCCGATTGTCGAGTGGGATGACAAGGCTATCGAAAAGCACCTGCGCAACGAGACGGCCCCGGCCGCACTCGAGGTCGCAAAGGCTGAAATGGCCGCACTACCCGACTGGACGCCTGAAGCCATTCATGGCGCAGTCGAGCGCGTGGCGGCTGCGCTGGAGCTCGGCATGGGCAAGGTTGCCGCGCCACTGCGCGTGGCGATGACCGGAACCCAGGTGTCGCCGTCCATTGAGCACACGATTTTCCTGGCGGGCCGCGAGGGTGCCATCTCGCGCATCGACGAGGCGCTCGCCCGCTCGCGTGGATGAGCTTCTCGCCCGGGCGATGCAAGGGGTCGATCCCGACGACCCCGGTGCCGCCCTGCGCATCTTCAGCAACCTGATGGGCCTGGTGCCCTGGTGGAACCTGATCGCCTGGCAGGTCTTTTTCGTCGTCGTCGGCGCGCTGCTGGGCTGGTGGCGCGGCCGGACCACGGCAGGAATCGTCGGGGCGCTGGTACTGGGTCCCTTCGGCTGGGTCGTTCCCTTCCTGCCAACGCGGGCTCCGCCCCCGCCACCGGCCGGTGCAGGCCCCCAGCCG
>NZ_JBFUJE010000406.1:0-3569 GCF_056401535.1 Luteibacter sp. P4_E6
GTCCTTCACCATTCGCAGCTGACCGAGCGGGCGACCGCCTATGATCCGGGTTTCCTCGAGTCGATTGCGTCTTTACGCGACACGCTGCATGTGGATACGAACGGTGCGGTGTCGTTCTTCGAGCGAGGTCTCACGGCGCAGGCCACCATGCTCGGGCTCAACGACATCTTCTGGCTGTCCGGCGTGACATTCATCGTGATCATCCCGCTGATCTGGGTTGCCCGATCGACCAGGGGTAGCGGCGGAGCGGCGGCTGCGGCGGCGGGCCATTGATGGATGGTCCATAATCCGGCCATGGACCACTACACGCGCAAGAACTTCGTGCATACCCGGAGCATCGGCTTCCTGTTGGCGAGGGCGCGGAACCTGCTGGCGTCGGAGGTGGACGCCGCACTGAAAGACCTGGACATCAGCAGCCAGCAGATGGGCATCATCGTCCTGCTGAGCAAGGGCACGGCGAGCACGCCCTTCGAACTGTCGAAGCTGCTTGGTATCGATACCGGGCTGATGACGCGGATGCTGGACAAGCTCGAGGAGAAGGGCTTGCTCGAGCGCTCGCGTGACGACAAGGACCGCCGGGTGGTCAACCTGACCCTGACCCGCGCGGGTAGCCGGGTTGCCGACGGCATTCCGGATGTCGTTCCGCCTGTGCTCAACGCCCGCCTCAGGTCGTTCAGCCGTACGGAGTTCGAGGAACTCAAGCGATTATTGGGCAAGTTCATCGGTGAGTGAGACACGTCGACCGTAAACGACCTTATCCCTGACGGGACTTGTGCAGCCGCTCGAGTGCCGCCAGCAGCACGTGCATCGATATGGGCTTGCTGATGTGGGCGTCGAAGCCCGCCTTCATTGCCCGTCTTTCGTCCTGCGGTCGGCCGAAGCCGGTCAGGGCGACCGCCAGGATGCCCCGGTTCACCGGGTCGGCGCGCACCCGTTCGATGAGTTCGTGACCGTCCATGTCGGGCATGCCGATGTCCGATAGAAGGATGTCGTGATCGCCGGAGGCAAGGATCGAAAGGGCCATGACACCCGTATTGGCCGTGGCGACTGTGGCACCCTCCATGCGTAGCAGCTCGGCGAAGGGCTCAAGCAGTTCCTGCGCATCGTCGACGATGACGATGCGGCGCCCTGGCAGCTGCGGCGTCCAACGGGACGCTAGCATCAAGGCAGCTTCGTTCTGGCGAACCGACCTGACCGGAAGGACCACGACGAACGATGCGCCCTGATCGGGGCCCGGCGAGCTGGCGGACACCTCGCCACCGTGCAGGTCGGCCAGTTGCCTGACCAGGGCGAGGCCGATGCCGAGGCCGCCGGTGGTGCGATTCTTCAGGCTGGCGCCGCGCTCGAACATGTCGAACACGCGGCCAACCAGCGAGGGCGATATGCCGATGCCGTCGTCGGTCACTTCCAGCCTTATGTGCTTGCCGGTGCTGCTCAAGGTGGCCCAGATGTGCCCGGTCGCGCGGGTGAACTTCAGGGCGTTGCCGAGCAGGTTCCAGACGATCTGTTCGATGCGTATGCCGTCAGCCGTCATCGTCACATCGGCGTCCGGCAGCGCGAGGCTGAGCGTCACCGAGCGCGCGGCGAGCTCCTCGCGCATGCCATCGGCCACACGCCGCAAGCTGTCGGATACGTTGACCTCGGAGATATTGAGGGCGAGCTTCCCCGTCGTGAGCCGCGAGAGGTCGAGCAGATCGTCGATGATCCGGGCCTGTCCTTCCACCGTCTTACGGATCGCGTCAGCCGAACGTAGTGTGGCGGCATCGTCGGCGACCGTTGCCGAGCGGGCAATGAGCTCCGCGTTCACCAGGATCAGGTTGAGCGGGTGTTTCAGTTCGTGCGACATCACCGCGAGAAATTCGTCTTTCATGAGAACGGCGCTTTGCGCCGCCTCGCGCGAGGCTTTCTCCGCGCGGAGGAGCTCCTCGCGCTCGCGCTCGCGGCGCTTCTCCTGGGTGATGTCACGTGCGATCTTGGCATAGCCGTGAAAGCCACCCTGGTTCAGCGGCGTGGTGATGCCGCTGCAGAAAATGCGCTCGCCGTCGGCGCGCAGGTGCCAACGGTCGTCCGTCGCGCGGCCTTGCGTGCGTGCCTGTTCCATTTCGTCCTGGAACGCACCTTGCGCGCGGTCCTCGGAGGTGAAGATGAGGTTGGCATGACGGCCGATGGCGTCGCTGTCCGAGTAGCGGAACATGCGTTCCGCACCCTTGCTCCACGAGGTGATGATGCCGTCGGGATCGGTGGTGATGATGGCGTAGTCGACGGCGCTGTCGGCAACCAGTCGCATGCGCTCTTCGCTGTTGCGAGCCGCTTCTTCGGCTGCCCGGCGCCGCGTGACCTCGATGAAGGTCATCACGGCGCCTTCAATGCGATCCTCGGCGGTGCGATAGGGAAGGATGCGGGAGATGTACCAGCGACCGTCCTGGCTACCTACTTCACGTTCGATCGTGCGCAGCGCCTGGAACGCCAGGGAGGCGTCGGCGGCAAGGTCGGGATAGTCCAGGCTATGGTTGAGGTCCAGCAGGGACCTGCCGATATCGGCGGGGATCAATCGGAACACATCGGCGGCGCGCGGCGTGAAGCGCTTGATGCACATGTCGCGGTCGACGAATACGGTGGCGATGTCCGTGGAGGCGACCAGGTTGCTCAGGTCGTCGTTGACCTTGGCGGTCTCCTCGACCTTGAGCTTGAGCTCGTGGTTGACGGTGATGAGTTCCTCGTTGATCGACTGGAGCTCTTCCTTGCTGGTCTCCAGCTCTTCGGTCGCCGAACGCAGCTCTTCGTTGATCGATTGCAGTTCCTCGTTCGACGCCTTGAGTTCCTCAGTGGAGGATTCCGACTCTTCGACGGTGGCCTGTAGCTGCTCCTTCGCACGCCTCAGTTCCTCCTCCAACTGAAGCAGGATCGGCGTCTGTTCGTTGTCCGATTCCGTCGCCTGGGCGGCGCTGCGCGCCTCCCCCTCGTGGAAGACCACGAGCTGGAAGCCACCGACCTGTTCCTGGTCACGAATGGGGCGCACCTCGATGCTGACCGAGAGCATGTGGCCACGCCGCTCCAGGTCCACCGCCCGCGAACGTACCGAGGTGCCGTCCTGGCTGGCCTGGAATAATGACGTGCGCAGCTCGAGGCGCAGCTCGGGGACGATCAGCGCGGTCAGCTGGTACGACGGCGCACCGCCGGTGAGCCGCAGATAGACGCCGGCGCTCTGGGACATGTGTGCGACATGGCCGTCGCGGTCGACCAGGATGCTGGGCGGCAAGCGGTCTTCAACCGCCTTGCGATGGATCTCGCTCAACGAATACTCCCGCCGATCCTGCGCGGCCGTGGCGGCAGCGGTCGCGCCCGTGGTGAGTATGGTGGACGGAAGGCGCGTGGGCGAGTGCAGGTAAATCCCGGTACGGCCGACCGCGTTGGCACGATAGATCCGGTTCTTCTTGTCCACGGGGGTGAAGTACTTCGATACGACTTCGGCTGACTCCGAGCTTCCAAGGAACAGATACCCACCGGGCCGCAGCGCGAAGTGGAACATCTCCAGCGCGCGGGACTGCACGTCGCGATTGAGGTAGATC
>NZ_JBFUJE010000407.1:0-3562 GCF_056401535.1 Luteibacter sp. P4_E6
CCGCTGGCCCAACTGGTCGTTTCGTGCGTGGGCGATCGCCACCGGGCGGCCCGCTGGCTGGTCATGCCGCAGCGGGCGTTCTCCGGCCGCAATGCCTACGACATGCTGGCGGACGGCGACCTGGACGGGGTGTGGGAGCAGGTGGTGCTGAAACAGCTCGGTATCGTCGCCGCTCTCTGACGCCGCCCACGTCGTTGTGGGAGCCGATTGATCGGCGATCCCGCGTCAGCGGGCCAGGTTTCCGGTCACATCCAGCCGCGGCGGTGATAGAACCAGAGGGCCAGATACTCGCGGAGGCAGCGGGCAGTCAGGGTCAGCGCGTCGCGGCGCGGCAACCAGCCGGGCGCGACGACCAGCTTCCCGTGGCCGTCCTCCGCGGGTACGGGAGTCACGACGATGCCCTCGTGCCGGAAGCATCCGGCCGCCCGGCGCATGTGGATGGCCGACGTCACCAACAGCACATCGGACAGGCCGTCTGCCTTGAGCATGGCGGCCGAATTTCGCGCGTTTTCGTGCGTGTTGACGCTGCGGCTTTCCACACGCAGGTCGCCGCCGGGAACCCCGGACAGGGTAAATCCCCGCGCGAGGTCGTCGGCCTGATCGCTGCCGGAGACCAGCAGCAGGGGCGCAAAGCCGTCACGCCATAAGGTCAGCCCGCGACCGGCGCGCGTCGTCGTGCGCGACCAGTCGGCCACCGGCAATTTGCCGCCGCCCAACACGACGATCGCGTCGGCGTGCGGTGTGGAGGATCCCGGGACGGTGGCCAGTCCGTCACGCAGGTGCAGCGCCAGTACGGGCGTGGACGCGATCCAGATCCAGGCCAGGGCAAGCGCCGCCGCCAACGCCGCCGTGCGAGGGCGTCGCCACAGGACCAGTGCCGTCGAGAGCAGGGCCAGAAGCAGCCCCTGGACCGCGGGATGGGTCAGTCGCCCGACGATGTCCACGGCTTCCGACAAACCTGGTCCTCCTCGTTTCGCGGGGCGACAAGCATGGCGCACTTCGCAAGATTCGGCGCGTCGGTCGAATGGCATAGGCGGGCTGTTGGAATGGACGTGGACCCCTATCGACACGACGATACCGACCGAGCGAAGTCACAGGGGCAGGTGTCATCATGAAGCGTTGGAATCGCGTCGCCACAGTGTTTGCCACCGTCATGTTGACGGCATGCGCGACAGGCGGAATCACCTCGGCACCACCGAAGATGGACGCCGCCAATCCGGCGGTCGAGTCGTATCTGATCGGTGTCGACGACCAGTTACAGGTCACGGTCTGGCATAACCCGGACCTCAGTGTCAGCGTTCCGGTGAGACCGGACGGGAAGGTCACCGTACCGCTGGTGGGCGATGTCGCCGCCGGTGGGCGCACGACCGACCAGGTAGGGGCGGAGATCCAGCAGAAGCTGGCTCAGTACATCCGCGACCCGCAGGTGGCCGTGATCCTTACGGCATTGCGCAGTCACGAATACCTCTCGCGCGTTCGCGTCACCGGCGCGGTGCGCAGTCCCATTTCCATTCCCTACCGGCAGGGCATGACTGTGCTCGATGTCGTGCTCGCCGCCGGCGGGACGACCGAGTTTGCCGCGCCCGATCGCACCGAACTCTATCGGCGCAGCTCGGGCGGCGCGACCCAGGCCTACGCGGTGCAACTGCAGAAAATCCTGCAGCAGGGCGACCTGAGCAACAACTACCCGGTACAGCCCGGCGACGTGATTACGGTACCGCAGCGTGCGTTCTGACAGGGGTATGTGATGAACGGGGAACTTGTTCCTTTCACGGGCATCCTGCCCGCATTGATCGGTGAAGCACGCAGGCGGCGCGTGACGATGGGCGTGATCTTCGCGGTCATCGCGCTGCTCGCCCTTGGCGTCGGCATGGTCTGGCCGAAGAAGTACGAAGCGTCGACGACCATCCTCGCCGAGGAAAGCAGCATCATCACGCCGTTGATGGAAGGCGCGGCCTCGGCCACCGGCAACAAGAATCGTGCCGGCATCGCCCGCGACGTGATCTTCAGTCGCCGCGTGCTCGACGAGGTGCTGCGCAGCGGAGGCTGGCTGGCAAACAGCCCGTCCGCGCTGGATCGCGACAAGATCATCGAGGGGATCAAGGGTCGCACCAAGATCATCAACAACCGCGAAAACCTGATCACCATCACCTATTTCGACTCGGACCCGAAGCGCGCTTTCGAGGTGACCCGTGCGTTCGGCCAGTTGTTCATCAGCGAGAGCCTGGCCTCCAAGCAGCGCGAAAGCCGCGAAGCTTACGAGTTCATCAACAGCCAGGTCGAGGCGTATCGCGCCAAGCTGACCGACGCGGAAGGCAAGCTCAAGGCCTATCGCGACGCCAATGCCGATGCACGGCCGGGCAACGACGTGGACACCAATTCGCGCATCAGCCAGCTGCGCATGCAGATCGAAAACAATCGCATGGATTACATGCAGAAGCAGTCGCAGGCCGCGTCGCTCGCCGCACAGATCAATGGCGAATCCGAAGTCAACGCGGTGCAGACGGTCGGCGGCATCTACACCACGCAGCTCGGCGATCTGCAGGGCCAGCTGGACAAGCTGCTGCTCAACTACACCGAGGATTACCCGGATGTGATTCGCCTGCGCCATCAGATCGAGGACGTGCGCAAGCAGGCCCAGACGGCCGACGCGCAGCGCGCGGCCGGCGGACCGATGCCGATTGACCATTCGACCACGATGAACCCGGTCTACCAGCAGATGCGCCTGCAGCTGTCTGCCGTGCGCGGTGACGCTGCCGCCAGTGCGGCACGCGCCGGCGCGAGCGAGGCCATGTTGCAGACCGAGCTCGAACGCAGCAAGCGCATCGCCAGTTCGGAGAATGTCATCGCCGAACTCACCCGCGACTACAACGTCAATCGCGATGTCTACCAGGATCTGCTGAAGCGTCGCGAGAACGCACGCGTGTCGATGAATCTCGACGCCGAGCAGCGTGGCCTGACCTTCCTGGTACAGAACCCTGCGGTGATGCCGCTGGTGCCCTCCGGCCTCCGCTTCATGCACTTCGGCCTGGCCGGCCTCGCGCTGTCCCTGGTGATTCCCTTCGGCCTGCTCTTCGCGGTCGCCCGCTTCGATCCCCGGGTGCRCTCGGTCGGTCAGCTCGAGCGTGCCACGGGCTTCCCTGTGCTTGCCTCGATCCCGTTCTATCCGACGCCGCGCGACCGCCGGCGTGACCACCTGCACAACATGGCATTGGCTCTGATCGTCGCCGGTGTCGGCGCGGTGTACCTGCTGCTGTTCTGGATGAGGATGAAGGGCTGACCATGAACAAACTGGCCGCGGACAACACGGAATTCAGCGATATGCTCGCCGATCATCATGACGACGCCCATCACGGCGACGGGCATGCCATGCCCAGCCACTCCATCGCGCGGATGCGCGAAGAAGCCGGCGCGCTGGCGCCCATCGATTGCGAGCGCAAGCGCCTGATCCATCGGGAGGAGTCGGTACGCCAGCAATCGGATGCCTTTCGCGGCATCCGCACGCGCCTGCTCGAGATGGCGGGCGAGAGCAACTTCATCACGCTGGTGGTCGCCGTCAGTC
>NZ_JBFUJE010000408.1:0-3559 GCF_056401535.1 Luteibacter sp. P4_E6
GACCTATCGTCGTCACGCCGGCCGCCGAACCGAGGTGCATGACGCCGCAATCGGCGGTGACGAAGAGGTCCAGGCCGGCCAGTACCGCCGCCATGCGGCGAATATCGGATGAGTAATAGCCAGGCCATGCCTCGCGCAACATGGACCGTGCATGAGCGGGGACGATCTCGATGATCGATGCGTCGGGGAGGGCGTCATGCACCGTAGCCATAAAGGCTGTCCACCAGGCTTCGGGGTAACGCTTAGTACCCGTAGCGTTGCCGAAGATGCCGATGACCGGTCCCTTTTTCTCGCGGGAGTTGGCTGCCGTTAGCGCGGCGACAACACGAGCTCCTTCCGCGCGCTCGTCCCGGGTCAGAGGGATCGAAAGCGGGGGGTAGAACTGTGACGTCGTCTTTATCGAGTTGGCTGCCCACCGGACAAGATTTATCGGCCGATGCGCCATGTGGCGACCGGCGACGGCAGGAGGCGCGGCATGAGTGAGCGTTCGCGTGGGCTTGTCGCTGAAACCCAGTTTGAAGTGTCCGCGGAGAAGCCGTGTCAGTGCTCTGGAAAAGCCGGAGCCCAGCGTGGGATCGATGATCAGGTCGTAGTGCGTTCGCCTGATCCGGAATAACGCCCGGAGCATCGCGACCGGATGCTTGAACCCGCGTCGCGGCAGGCAAAACACTCGCTTTACGCTGAAGAATCCCTTGAAGACGTCCTCAGCGATATCGCCTTCACTCACGATATCGATCTCGGCGCCCTGGTAACGTTCTTCAAGCTCGCAGATCAGCGGAGTCAAGAGCAGGGTATTGCCCAATCGATGGTTGGGCCGGCAGATAAGAATGCGGTAGATGCCCTGCCGAATAGGTACGATGGGTGTGCTCATGACACGCCCCTCGCGTGATACGCCAGATCGGGCAAGACTTTCTTGAGCGCGCCGTCGACAAGCGATGGAAAGACGCCGTTGAGTCGTGCGAACAGGTTTTCCGGGAACCCCAGATACGCCTCGCTTTTCTCCTTCTCGATCGCACGCACGATGTGCGACGCCACCCAGCCGGGTTCGTCCATGTGCATGAGCTTTCGTTCCGCCATGAGGTGCACAGCGGGGGGATTGAAGGATGTGCGGACGGCCCTGGGAGCGACATAGGTAACGCCCACCCCGGTGCCATGCAGCTCTCGCCGCAGCGCCTGCGAGAAGCCGCGCAGGGCGAATTTGCTGGCCGAGTATGCGGCAAATCCCGGGTAACCGATGCTGCCGAATGTTGAGCCCACGTTGACGATACGGCCCGATCCCCGACCCAGCATGGCCGGCAGTATCTCGCGTGCCATTTGCATCGGGGCCTCGACGTTGATCTGCATGGTCCGGGTGATTGCACTCGCGTCTGACTGGTCGAAGAAGCGGAAGTCGAGGACTCCGGCAAGGTTGATCAGGACATCGACGCGACCGTAGGCCTGAACCATGCGCGAGACGGCCCCACGGCGTGCCGCGGCATCGGTGAGATCGGCCTGAAGGACGATCGCATCCATCTGTTTTGCGGCGACAAGGTGTTCGAGGCTGGCGACGGAGGCATCCGTGCGGCCTAGCAATCCCAGGCGCGCGCCTCTTGCACCGAGCACCTCGGCGAGTTCGCGCCCGATACCACCAGCGGCACCGGTGACTAGAATGCGTTTTTCACGTAGGTCGAGGGTCATGGTCATTTGTCCTCGGCGTAAGACATGGCGGGGACGGCGGCAAGGCACGCCGACACCAGGATGGTGGTCAACGAACGCGATGTCATCATGGGTAGTCACCCTCGGAAGTGGCGGCGTCGATCTCACGGAAAATGTCTCCGTAGAGCGTGTAGAAGCGATTTGCGGCGTGCATCAGTGCCAGCCGGTCTTCGTCCGTATCCAGTCGATCGACGAGCTGCTCGTAAAAGCCGACATGGTCGACATCGAGGGCGCCGTGTGAGGCCAGATAGCGGAATGCGGATTTCGGCAGGCCGAGAGCGGCTTGCAGTGCGCCGGCCGCCCGGGTGGCAAGAGCGACACTGACGCCCTCCAGCACGAACACCATGCCGAGGAACGACACGGGGTTACCGCGCGCGACGCCATCGTGGGCGTAGGCGATCATCAGCTCCGTCGACCGCATGGGCGATGCGGCGCGAATGCGGTCGGGATCCGCGCCGCAGGCGAGCAGATCGTCGAGGATCCACTGGTCATGGCCGATCTCCTCCTCGATGTACTCCGCCACGGCAGGCAGCATCCAGCGGAGACGCTCGGGCAGGTGGTAACCCATACCCATCATGAGCGGAACCGTCTGCCTCACGTGCTGATACGCCTGGCTGAGGAAGACGATGTATTCGCGTGGCGACACCTCACCACGGAGCGCCCGCTGGATAATGGGAATCGAAAGAAACACTTGGCGACTCGCCTCGGTTTCACGTACGAGACGATCATGGGTGGACATGGCGATCCTCTCTCTCATAGAGGGCTTCGATGGCGAGGGAATAACGCGTCGCGATGGCTGGTCGATTCAGCGCGCCACCGGGTCGCGCCATGCCGTTGGCGGGCCCGAACGGCAAGTCGCCCGGGCACCAGGCGCGCACACGTGCGTAGTCCGGCAACCGCGCGTTGGCCGCATCGATGGCGGCGTGAATGTGATCAGGGGAGACACCCGGCATGGTCACGACGACGGCGATGTTGAACTCGCGCCCCTCGCCAAACACGGCAGCTTGCTGGATCGCTCGCGTGGCAACGAGTTCGCTCTCTACCCACTCTGGCGATACGTTACGTCCGAAGGCCGTGGCGAATGCCGTTTTCTTCCTGCCGCGTATGTAGAGGAAGCCGTCCGTATCGATCCATCCGGTGTCGCCGGTGTGCCACGCCTCGGGAGGAGAGTCGTAGATCCCCAGATACCCTCCGAAAAGCGCTCCTGAAACGACTATTTCGCCATCGTCGGCGATGCGGACACGGGCGTGTGGCAGGGGCATGCCCACACTCCCGGCGCGTTCGCTGCCGGGGCGGTTCATGCTGACGACTGACGTGGCCTCCGACAGGCCATAGCCCTCGTAGACAGGAATTCCCAGCGCCCGGGCTCGGCCCAGCAGGGAGGCGGAGCACGGCGCGCCGCCAACGGCGACGAATCGCAGGGTGGAAGGCAGAGGCGCACCGGCCTGCGCGCATTCCACGGCGAGCTTCAGCAGTTGCGGGACGAGGATCGTTCCGGTGGGCGTGAACCGACGAAGCGCATCCATGAAGGCCGCGGGTTCCACCGTACTTGAACCGCTGAAGCCGCACTGCCCCAACGACGGGAGGACGGCTGTTCCTCCGCGGAAGATGGGTACATAGATGCCGCCGATATTCGCGAGCAGGGTCGACAAAGGAAGGACCGTGAGACTGCGATCGTCGGGCCGCGCCGCCGCTGCATTGGCCAGTGCTTCGGTCACCTGGTCGATGGCGGCTCGCGTGACGCAAACGCCTTTGGGCTGTTGGGTCGTGCCCGATGTGTAAGTGATCTTGCCGGTGTCCGAAGGCAGGGTGCGCCGGCATGTAGCCTGGAGCGTGTAGAGATGCAGTTCGGTGTGGGCAATCA
>NZ_JBFUJE010000409.1:0-3558 GCF_056401535.1 Luteibacter sp. P4_E6
GATCGCCCAGCTCGCCATCGAACGCGCCAGCGCACGCCTCAAGGCCGCCAAGCAGGTGGTTCGCAAGAAGATCACCTCGGGGCCTGCCCTGCCCGGAAAGCTCGCCGACTGCGCCTCGACCGATCTCACCCGCACCGAAATCTTCCTCGTCGAGGGTGATTCGGCAGGCGGCTCGGCCAAGCAGGCCCGTGACAAGGACTTCCAGGCGATCCTTCCGCTACGCGGCAAGATCCTCAACACCTGGGAAGTCGAATCGACCGCCGTGCTCGCATCGCAGGAAGTGCACGATCTCGCCGTGGCGATCGGCTGCGATCCCGGCAAGGACGACCTCAGCGGCCTGCGTTACGGCAAGGTGGTCATCCTCGCCGACGCGGACTCGGACGGCCTGCACATCGCCACCCTACTCTCCGCCTTGTTCCTGAAACACTTCCCCACCCTGGTCAGCCTGGGCCATGTCTTCGTCGCCATGCCGCCGTTGTTCCGCGTGGACGTGGGCAAGCAGGTGTTCTACTGCCTCGATGAAGAAGAAAAGCGCCTGATGCTGGAGAAGGTCGAGCGTGAAAAGATGAAGGGCGCGGTAAGTGTTACGCGCTTCAAGGGCCTCGGCGAGATGAACCCGGCGCAGTTGCGCGAGTCCACCGTCCATCCGGATACGCGTCGCCTGGTGCAGCTCACCATCGAAGCCGACGATGGCACCGCCAAGCTCATGGACATGCTTTTGGCCAAGAAGCGCGCGGGCGACCGCAAGCAGTGGCTGGAAGACAAGGGCGATCTGGCGACGCTGGAAGTCTGATCCAGCAGGCGATCCTCATTGCAGGATCGCCTGGTCGGCGGCGTTGTAGGTGAACGTCGCCCGGCCGTTGACTGATGTCGCGGGCACCCATCGGACGATGGGCACCCACCGCCCAGCTGTCGTTCTGAAATCCTCTTGATCCAGCTTCGCACTGGACAGACCGCTGACGTTACCGGCGATGAAGAAGAACGCCTCGAGTGGCATATTGGCGTGTGTGGTCTGCGGCCAGGCCGCAACCATGATTTCGTTCCAGGTGAAGATGCTCCTCGCCTTTCGTACCTCGACCATTTGCATCCAGGCAACTTCGGGGTCGGGCGCGGCGTCACCGGGTGCGATCTTGAAGGCGCACCCGTAAGAGCCCGCACCGAATTTCGCGAGCCACTGCGCCGCCGTGAGCACGCCCTGCGCATGGCACGGCACCCGGCACTTGTCGGGCAGGCCACTGGTTCCGGCATTGATGACATACGCGCAGTTCACGACCAAGGGGTAGTAGTTGGACGAATCCGAGTAGAAATGCGGATAGACGATGAAGCCATTGGGATAGGCGGAGAGGCCGAAGTTCGAGTCCTCCCGAAGCCAGGAGAACGAAATGCCGCCGGCGGAATTGTTAGGGTTGGGAATCCACGAGTGGTAGCCGGTCGACCAGACCGTTCCACGCATGAGGACGCCTGAGCACAGCACCGCCGGCGTATAGCTCGGCTGGCACGCCGACATATTCTCGTCGTAGCGTCGCTGCAGATGCTGCGCGACGGTAGCGCCGTCTTCCTGCGGAGCCACTCCCTGCGTAGTGATCCGCGGAGCGTGGGTTGCGCAGCCGGCTACCAAAAGCAGAAGGGCAATGACCTTCCAGGGTCGCGCGTGGCGTGTCGTCATGACGCGTCTCCATCCATGGTGACTTTCGTCGCTACTGTTGCCTGACCATCGAGGTGGCGCAATAGTCCGTCGGTTGTAGGGAAGACCTGCGGATTTCCGGCACAAAAAAACGAAAGGCCCGGCAATGCCGGGCCTTTCATTTACAGCCACCGAAGGGATCCGCTGGCAGCTCCCTCTAGGAGGCGCTTCAACGGCGATGCTCTCAACGACGCGAACGAATCGCCGTGATCAGCGCACGCGTTGCCCCGTCGAACTGCGACAGATCACCGGCGTCCTTGTCGTTCGACAGCGAGGGGTAGATCTGCTTGGCGATGACCTTGCCCAGCTCCACGCCCCACTGGTCGAACGCATTGATACCCCACAGGTGACCGAGCAGGAATACCTTGTGTTCGTACAGCGCGATCAGCGCACCCAGCGAATGCGGGGTGAGCGAGTCGAGCATGAACACGGTGCTCGGGCGGTCGCCCTTGAACGTGCGCTGCGCGGCGAGGGCATGACGCTCTTCGTCCGTGCCTGTCTTCGCTTCGGCCAGGGCTTCTTCGTACGTCTTGCCCAGTGACAGCGCGGCCGCCTGCGCAAGCAGGTTCGACGTCAGCACGTCCTGGTTCTCGCGCAGCGGATGCGCCGGCTTGACCAGACCGATGAACTCCAGCGGCACGATATCGGTGCCCTGGTGCAGCGCCTGGAAATAAGCGTGCTGCGCGTTCGTGCCGATGCTGCCCCAGACCACCGGGACGCTCGCCTGCTTCACTTCGCTGCCATCGCTCGGATGCACATGCTTGCCGAGGCTTTCCATCTCCAACTGCTGGAGGTAGGACGGCAGGTCCACGAGCGAATCCACATAGGGAATCACAGCACGGCTGGTGGTACCGAGGATGTTGCGGTTCCAGATCTCGGCGATGGCAAGCAGTACCGGAAGGTTGTCCTTCCATTCCGCACTGCGGAAATGGTCGTCCGTTTCGGCGGCGCCGGCGAGCAGGTCGCGGAAGCCCTTCATGCCGATGGCGAACGCAATGGATGCGCCCACCGCCGACCACAGCGAATAACGACCGCCGACGTAGTCCCACATCGGAAGTACCTGCGAGGCACCCCATTTGTGTACGGCTTCGTCGTTGGAGCTCACGGCGATGAAATGCTTCGAGGCCTTCGCCTCGTCACCGCCCTCGGCCTTGAGGATCCAGTTGCGGAACACGCCGCCGTTGAGCAGCGTTTCCTGCGTGTTGAAGCTCTTGGACACCAGGATGACCAGCGTGCGCGCCGGATCCAGTACCTTCATCAGGTCCGTCGCGGCCTGGCCGTCGACGTTGGTGAGGAAGTGGCTCTTGATGCCATCGACGTGGAACTGTTCGAGCGCATGCACGGCCAGGCGCGGGCCCAGATCCGAACCACCGATGCCGATGTTCACGACGTCGGTGACCCGACCGATCAGGCCGACCGACTCGCCTTCGCCCTTGTGCACGGCGTTGACGAGCGTTTCCATCTTGTCGAGCGCATCGGCGACTTCCTTGCGGACATCGGCCGGTGCTGCCGGATTGCGCGATGCGCCACCGCGCAAGGCGGTGTGCAGCACGGCGCGGTCTTCGGAGGTGTTGATGTGTTTGCCTTCGAACATCGCATCGCGCGCGGCTTTCCAGCCGGTGCTTTCGATGTACTCGCCAACCGCATCGAGCGCGGCGACGTCGAGCTTCTGGCGGGAGGCGTCGAGAAGGATCGGACCCATGCGTCGACGCAGACGCTCACCGCGGGCTTCGTCCTGGACGAGCGCGCGGAGGTTGGTAGCGGCGAGACGGGAGGCGTGCTCCTCGAAGGAGGGCAGACGGTCGTGCTTTGATTCCATGGCTTCCACTTGGCGGCAACGGAGAGGGGAATCCCGATCTTACCGCAGTGCAGCG
>NZ_JBFUJE010000410.1:0-3554 GCF_056401535.1 Luteibacter sp. P4_E6
AACGGCGTCGTCACCCAACCCGACAACTCATTCACCTCCAAGCGCCTGTTGCTGCCGAAGGGCTCGAAGGTCATGGGCAAGTACGAAATGGAACCGAACGGCCCGCGCGTCGCCGTCATCTGGGACCGCATCGTCACGCCTACTGGTATCGACGTGAACATGGCCAGCCCGGGCATCGACACCTTGGGCGGTGCGGGCCACCCCGGCCTTTATAACGCCCACTGGGGCAGTCGTATCGGCTCAGCGTTGCTTATCAGCTTGCTCAGCGACGCTTTCAAGTACGAAGCAGCCGAGCATGGTCCCCGCCAAACGACGATCAGCAACGGCGTCGTCACGCAGAGTCCGTTCGAAAGCAACACGGCCGACACGATCCAGCAGCTTGCCAACTCTGCCGTGCAACGTCAGGCCAACCGCCCCGCCACCGTCACGATCAACCAGGGCACCGTGCTGGCGATCTATGTAGCCAAGGACGTCGACTTCACCGGCGTGGTTACGAGGTACTGAGACGACTATGGACGACGGCGCACTGGCATCCATCGGCAATGACTTCCTCGAGTACCAGTACGAGGTACTGGGAGTGAAGGATTTCCTTGCCTCATCGGATGTCACCGAAATCTGTATCAACCGCCCTGGCGAGCTTTATCTCGAGCGCCGGGGTGGCTGGCAGCGTGTTGAAGTGCCGTCACTGACGTTCGAGCGTGCACGCCAGTTCTGCACCGCCGTCGTCAACGAGAGCAATACCGGTCAGCGAATCACGGATACGGACCCCGTAGTGTCGCTGACCTTTCCCACCGGCCAGCGCGCGCAGTTCGTCATCCCGCCTGCCTGCGAGGCCGGGCGTGTATCGATCACCATTCGCCTCCCGTCGAAGGAGACACGCACTCTCGCGCAGTACAGCGAGGACGGATTCTTCAACGAGATCCTCGAAGGCGCGAACACGATCAGCCAGGCTGACAAGGAACTTCTCGATCTACGGGCTGAACGTCGCTACGCGGACTTCTTCCGCCATGCGGTGCTCAACAAGAAGAACATCGTCGTCTCGGGTGCTACCGGAAGTGGCAAAACCACCTTCATGAAGTCGCTCGTGCACCACATTCCCGATGACGAGCGACTGGTCACGATCGAGGATGCGCGCGAGCTGTTCATCGATCAGCCGAACGTCGTGCACCTGATCTATTCCAAGGGTGGCCAAAGCGCCGCCAACGTCACGGCGAAGAGTTGCATGGAAGCCTGCCTGCGCATGAAACCGGACAGGATCATCCTGGCCGAGCTGCGCGGCGATGAGTCGTTTTACTTCATCCGAAATTGCGCATCCGGTCACCCAGGGTCAATCACAAGCTGCCATGCAGGCAGCGTCGAGCAGACCTGGGACCAGCTGGCACTGATGGTAAAGGCGTCCACGGAAGGAGCGGGACTGGAATTCGCGACGATCAAACGACTGCTGATGCTGACGATCGACATCGTGGTTCACATCAAGGCACATGCGGGCCGGCGCTATATCACCGGCATCGATTTCAACCCGGCTCGCGCCCTGGGCGCGAACGGGGGGTAACGCACACACACACACACCGGTCATCAAACAGGAGTTTCAAAGGTGGTACCAGGAATGGAAATGATGGGCTGTCAAAACCTTGCCGTACCGGCCGAGGTGATGCAGCACGTCGTCAACGTGGAGTCGAGCCACAACCCGTACGCCATCGGCGTGGTGGGCGGCAAGCTCGTGCGCCAACCACAGAACCTTCCTGAAGCCGTCGCCACCGTTCGCATGCTGGAAAAGAACGGCTACAACTACTCGCTGGGCGTCGCTCAGGTGAATCGCGCGAACCTCGGCAAGTACGGTCTGGACAGCTATGAAAAGGCTTTCGAATACTGCCCTAACCTTAGCGCCGGCTCGCAGATTCTCGCCCAGTGCTATGCCAGCGCGGGCAAGGATTGGGGCAAGGCCTTCAGCTGTTACTACTCAGGCAACTTCACGACCGGGTACCAGGATGGTTACGTCCAGCGCATTTTCAATTCGATGGCGAAGAGCGGAATGGTCGCCGGTGCCCAGGCGATCCCGCTCGAAGCGACCAAGATCCCCGTGCGGGTCGTCAGCGTTGGCAACGGTGTCACCGGCATCACCACCGACGGCCCCGCTTACCGCGTCGCCATGCGCCGCGTCGTCGACGCCGCCGCCGCATCGGTCATCGGACCAACCGTTGCGTCGGCAACCGGCACGGGTATGCCAGAGACGACATCGCTAGCGCGGTCCCAGATGCTCGCGCAGGCGCAGAGCGTGCCAGTGCAGACATTGCCTGCCGGCGTCGTCCCGGTCACGAACCCGGTATTGACGCCCACGCCTGACGCGCCGCTCGGACCGATCCCGACCGACCCGGCCACGGCGGCCGCGCTGTCCCAGGTTGGAGCTCGCTTACCCCAGGTCGACCTGACCAAACAGCCAGGCCGAATTCGTACCGATCCCACCACCGCCGCCGTCATGTCGCAGATCGGCGTGTCTGCCAATGCGACAGGAAGCGCTCCGGCGCAAGCGCCGCAACAGGCGGGTGATCCCAATATCTTCGTACCCCAGGTCCGCGGCCCGCGTGACGCCGCGCCCACCCAGGGAACCGCCACACCGGTCGTCCAGCCTGGCCCACGCCAGGACCCCGCCGATCTACGCAACGGAGGCAGCGATGGCGCCTTCGTGTTCTGACCTCATGCCACCCCTACACGTGACGGAGTCCCTGCCTCGTCACGTCGGCCTTCGGGCCACCGCAACCCGGGTCCGCGCCGCGGCCCCGTCCTTCGTCCGGCGGCGTCTGCCGTCTCTATCTGAACTGTAAAGAGGAACCTCGTGATGGCCCTGCCCTCTCTGTCCAAGGCGTTTGCCACGTCCAAGAAGCCGCTGATGAACGCCATCGGCACGTTCGCCCTTGTGGCCGCCCTGATGATCCCGAGCCTTGCGCTCGCGCAGGTCGGCGAGACCGGCACCAAGGTGTGCGGCTTCTTCCAGGACATCAACTCATTGCTCAACGCTGCATCCATCGTCGTCGTGACGATCGCGGTGATCTTCTCCGGCTATGGCATCGCCTTCGCGCACAAGCGCATCGCTGACGTGGCTCCGGCCCTGATCGGTGGTGTGATGATCGGCGCAGCGGCTCAGGTCGCCAAGATGGTCGTGGGCGGCAACGGCAGTGGCAGTGGCGCCTCGGCATGCACCCAGAGCAGCGGCGGCAGCAGCACCGCCGGCCTGCTAATCGATGCCATGAACGTAGCGATGCACTTCATCCATATCCATGCATAAGAACGCGCTATTTCGCGGCTGCACCCGACCGCCCATGTTCATGGGCGTGCCTTATATCCCTTTCTTCATGGGTGCAGGCACGGGTCTGTTGTTGGCGATGTACTTCAACTTCTGGTTCCTGCTGCTCATTCCCGTATCGGTCTTCGTGATGCGCCAGATGGCACGTCGCGATGAAATGATCTTCCGGCTGCTCGCGCTACGCCTGAGGTTCAAGACGCTGGTGCGAAATGTGCCCGAGCACGACGGAATGTGGGTGTTCACGCCGAACAAC
>NZ_JBFUJE010000411.1:0-3540 GCF_056401535.1 Luteibacter sp. P4_E6
GGACAACGACAGCGCCGCCATCGTCAGCGCCATCATCGCTATGGRCAGCGGCATGAACAAAAAGGTGCTCGCCGAAGGTGTCGAAAGCGTGGAACAGGCTAACTTCCTGAGCTCCGCCGGCTGCCCGCAAATGCAGGGCTTCCTCTTCGGCAAGGCCGTGCCCGCACGCGAGTTCGAAGAACGCATCTCCGCCGTCGACATGGGCGACCCCCGCGTCCCCCAGCTCTAACCGCCGTGCTCCCTGTAGGAGCCGATTCATCGGCGAATGGGTGCTCGCGATAACGGGTCAGGATGCCAGCATCGCCTCATACATGTAGTAGTGGCAACGTTCCATGCCGAGACCGGCATACGTTGCCTGCGCCCGCTCGTTCTCCGTCTCGACGTAAAGGCGCACGCCCACGGCCCCAGCGCCACCCGCCATCGCCTTCACGTGCGCATACAGGCCGCGAAACACGCCGGCACGCCGTGCCTCGGGCGCCACGTAAACGCTCTGCACCCACCAGAAGTCCCCGCAACGCCAGTCGCTCCACTCGTAGGTGACGAGCAGGCAGCCGACCGCCACGCCATCGAGCTCGGCGATCAGATAGAAGCCACGCCGGGGCTCATCGAACACGGCGCGCACCCCACGGCCGATGGTCGCCGGGTCGAGCGCCTTGCTCTCCGTCTCCCATGCCATCGCGATATTCCAGCCGGCGATTGCGTCCGCGTCATCGATACCTGCGCGGCGTATGTAGAGGGTCATGCTGTTATCCGTTGGAAGGGCGCCGCTTGCGCGATGCGCCAAGTTTACGCGTGAGCGTATTGCGACCGACGCCGAGCGCGGCGGCGGCGTGCTGCCTGTGCCCGTCGTTGGCGATGAGTGCGGCCTGCAACAAGGTTTTGTCGAGGGCGTCGCGGGCGCGCGCATGCACGTCCACTTCGCCCTGCGCCAGGGCGTCCTGGGCCCAGATGCGCAGGGCATCGGTCCATTCGCTACTGCGCGTTTCCCGCGCGGGTAGCGCACCGAGGTCGCTGGCAAGGATCTCCGCGCCCGGCGCGATCACCGCAAGGCGGCGGCACAGATTTTCCAGCTCGCGCACATTGCCGGGGTAATCACGCTGCTCGACCAGTTTCATCGCCCCGCGCGAGAAACGTTTCGGTGGCAATTTCAGCTCGGCCGCGGCCTGGGCGAGGAAGTGGCGCGCCAGCACGGGGATGTCGCCGCGACGCTGCCGTAAGGACGGCAGCTCGATACGCACCACATCCAGGCGATGTTTCAGATCCGCGCGAAAGAGGCCGGCGGCCACACGCGCGTCCAGATCCTGGTGGGTCGCCGCGATGATGCGCACATTGCCACGCATCAGCTCGCGGCCACCCACGCGGTAGAACTCGCCGCCGGCCAGGACGCGCAGCAAACGCGTCTGCAAGGCGATCGGCATGTCGCCGATTTCATCGAGAAACAAGGTGCCGCCTTCAGCCTGCTCGAAGCGACCGGCATGGCGCCGCTGGGCACCGGTAAACGCACCCGCCTCGTGACCGAACAGTTCGCTCTCGAGCAGCTCGGCCGGAATGGCCGCTGTATTCAACGCGACGTAGGGCTTGCCGCTGCGCGCGCTTTCTTCATGCAGCGCACGCGCCACGAGCTCCTTGCCGGTGCCGGTTTCGCCAGTGATCAACACGTTGAGATCACTCGCGGCGACGCGGCCGATCAAGCGGAACACCTCGCGCATCGCCGGACTTTCGCCGAGCAGCGAATGCGCATCGACGCGGCCGACGGGCACGATCACTTCTTCATGGGCCGCGGCGAGCGTGCGTTCTACGGCCTCCACCGCCATGTCGAGGTCGAAGGGCTTGGCGAGATAATCCGCCGCGCCCGCGCGATATGCCGCCGCTGTCGTGGCGACATCGGTGTAGGCGCTCATGACGATCACGGGGCCGATATTGCGGCGAGTGAGGTCCTCGAGCAGACGCAGGCCATCTTCGCCGGGCATGCGCACGTCGGTCACCAGCAAGCCCGGCCGACCTTCGGCCAACGCGGCACGCACCGCATCACCCGCACTGAACTCGCGCACCGTGTGCCCTGCATCACGCAGGGCCTCGGCGAGCACGAAGCGCACGCCGCGATCGTCGTCGGCGATCCAGATTTCAGTCATGGTGCCGCTCCATCGGAAGGTACAGGGAGAACACCGTTTCACCGGGGCGACTGGTGAAGCGCAGGTCGCCGCCGTGTTCGAGCGCGATCTCGCGCGACAAGGCGAGGCCGAGGCCGGTGCCATCGGGACGGCCCGACACCAACGGCTGGAAGAGAGAGTCGCGGAGCTCGTCTGGCACACCCGGGCCGTCGTCGATCACGTCGATGCGCAGCGCCGCGCGCACCGTGCGCTCGCCGAGACGAGCGCCGTGCTCGACGCGGGTGCGCAGGGTGATCGTCGTCGCGCCGGCTTCGCTGGCATTGCGGGTGAGGTTGAGCAGCACCTGGAGCAGGCGATCGGTGTCACCCAGGCTGTCCGGAAGGCTGGGATCGTAGTCGTGGCGAACGCGCAGCGCGTCGGCTTCGGCACCGACCAAGCCCTCGAGACGCTCGAGCAGTTCGTGGACATTGACCGGGCCAAGGCGTGCTGCACCACGATGCCGGAGCAGGCCGTCGGCGAGGGCAGCCAGGCGGTCTGCTTCGGCGATCACCATGCTCGCCAGCTGGCGGAGGTCGTTGTCGGCCACCCGGCGTTCGAGCAACTGGGCCGCGCCACGGAGGCCGGCCAGGGGGTTTTTCACTTCATGGGCAAAGCCGCGCAGCGTGGCCGAGAGCGGCGTGCCGGCTGCCGCGTTGAGCTCGGGCGCCAGCGGGTGCACTTCGACCAGTAGCCGACCGTCGTCCAGTGGCTGCATGGTCAGGTCGGCCATGATCTCGCGCCCCCGCGCCACGCCGAAGGTGGCGCCACGGAGGTTGAAGGGGCGGCGTTCCAGCAGCGTGCGCTCTAGCTGGGAGGCAAGTGATGGCTCGCGCATCAGCACCGGCAACGGCTGGCCTACCGCCGTGCGGGGACCGACGTCGAGGACCTCGCCCAAGGCAGGGTTGAGCCAGTTCACGCAGAGGTCTGCACCGATGACGGCGAGGCCGGTGCCGAGCAAGGTTAGGAGGTCAGCCTGATCTGGTGCGTGCATTGCACCAATGTAGGGAGGTTGGGCGGGGGCCGCAACAGGACAGATTCGCAGGGTCCTCTGGACGGATTCTGACGTCGTCCCATTTTCCATACACGTTTAAACTAGAGTCGGGCCGCTTTTGACGTTGATGATGCCCAGGCTTATGGCGTAGCAGAGCAGCGCGGGCGCCAGTCCGGCAACGCGAGGACCGTTCCCGTCCTTCGCCAGATTGCCGATGAATGCGAGAAGCGCAACAGCACTTCCTCCGCAGACGATCAAAAGGGTACTGAGTGCCGTTTTCCCGGTCTCAAGCACGGATTTGAAGACTTGGATGCTCCATTCATGGTCCCTGTCTTCCGGTGTCTTACCAGCCATTTCGCATCGCCTCGAGACGTTGATTCGTCAGGTCACTACGCGTAT
>NZ_JBFUJE010000412.1:0-3534 GCF_056401535.1 Luteibacter sp. P4_E6
CCCCTCCAGCTTCTGACACATGCGGCGCCATCCAGGCCGAGAGCTCATGAGCGAGTTCGTCGGCCTGGAAAACACCCGTGTCGTGTCGAGCAACAGGCCCCGAATCGAGCCAGGCCACAACCGGTGTCATCGCGCCGGGTGGCGCATTCGAGAACAAGACCGCCAGCCTGCCGGCAAGCAGGCGGGTCCCCGGGGACAACGCCGCTTCATCCGGCAAGGTCATCATGCGTGCAGGCGTGAGCACCGGTTGTCGCTCAGGTCTCGACCGATGGCTCTTGCTCTTTTGCCCGCTCGTCCTCCAGACGTTGTTGCTCCCGCAAGCTGTCTTCCATGAAGCGCTCCCGCCACTCCAGGCTCACACCGTCGGTCTGGCGCTCAATCATCGGGATGTCGATGGGTGACCGGGACTCAGGCGCAATGCCCATTGCTGATTGCACGTCCTGGATGCACGCATCCCCACGTTCGAGCAGGTCCTCGTAGGTGATGCGGATGGGCGTGGTGCCCGTCAGGTCGAAGGTTTTCTCCCAAGCGTTCTTCTGGTGGTTGATGGAGCGCAGGCACATCCTGATGTGGGTAAAGTCGTACCCGACCTCGGGCGTCCCGGGCACACCGGCGAACCAGGCCTTTGACCGCTGGGCACGGGAATAGGACATGGCCTGCCCGATGTCATCCCGCCGGGTGAGATAAACGACGTGGTCAGGCCGGATTTCCGCGAGGAAGTCCGGTGCCCGTTTGGCAATCTCGATGTAGTTGGCGATGAACATCTTGAACCCATAGACGCCGTTCGCCGACGTCCTGAGGCGCTCGACGTCCTGCCAGTAATTGACCAGCGACATGGCCTCCATCTCGACGCTGTACCCGAGCCGCCGGAGCAGATTGCCGACGACCCTGAAGTTGAGATACTCCATGGGCGCGCCGAGCAGGCCTGATTGCCAGAACCGGATGGCGCAGTACGTGCTGCCCGAGCGCGGCACCGTGGCGAGCATGTACCGGATGGTCGGGTCTTCGCCGAAGCAGTTGAAGTCCAGACCGGCGTCGTAATACTGGCTCGCCTGGTGAGGGCGGCCGCCGATGAGCCGGTCCGGCGRCACCCGTTGGTTTTGCGCGCTCAACGGACGAACCTTTCCTCGATTTTCACAGACTTGAACCGGCCGTCTGCGATGACCTTCTGTCTTGCCCACTTGATAATGTCAAGCGACAGGCCAGGCTTTCTGGCCTGCTTGTCGGTGTAAAAGATTGTCAGCGTGGGGATGGCGTCACAGCCAGGCGCCAGCTGCTGACCGGGGTCAGCCTTTCGGGACGCGCCGCATTTGGGACCAAGGAAGCCAGCGGCCTGCACAGTGCCAACCGATGCATCCGTGACCACGAACGCCTTGTTGCCGACGCAGTTGTGCGGCTCACAGGCGCCGAAGAGTTTCTGTCCACCGGCGAGGGTCACTTCGGGGTCCGGGATGCCRCCGAGAACGTAATTGAACTGCTCCGAGAGATTGTTTGCCTTTGCTTCCATCACCACGCGTGAAGCGGGCGCAGGAGGGGCGGCGGCCATCATCGCGTTCTTGTTGACGAAGTCACCTTGCGTCGTCGAAAAGTACGTCGACGCCTTACTCATCAACTGAGCGCGGGTGTCCGAGCTGCTCCAGCCGATGTTCGACGGGGTGGTGGTCGCAGCGGATTTCTGTGCATAAGCAGGGGACAGGCCGACGGCCAAGAGAATGGCACCAGCAGTAAGTGGGGAATAAATCTTCAGGCTCAGCATCGCTTTTTCTCCATGGTTGGTCTGTTGCAATCAACCGTTCAGGGACACTGTCCGTTGGTGTCGTCTTGCGGTAGTGCGCTGGACGTCACATCCGTCTGCAACGAGGTGGCATCGCCGGTATATCGCGCGTTGGTACTATTTGGGCCGTACCAGTTTTGCAGCTCACTGACGGCCGCACTCCAGTTGCCGCTGGTTACGTCCCCCCAGAACGTTGGCGCAGAGCTCGCAAGGTTCGGTCCGTTGGGATAAGCCACGTCCACAATCACGGTCTGGGCTTCCGCCGGCAACTGGTCAAACTGCTCGCCACTCGATGCCGCGTTGTAACTGGCAGCGACGGTAGCGCGGGTGGAATTTTGCAGGGCGTCCGACAGTGTCTGTGCGTCGGCCGCCGAGAGCACCGGGGCACCGTGTGCGGTGACGGCATCTGCTGCGGCCTGACCCTTGAGGCCAAAGAACGGGGTGAGGGTCGTGATAATGCTTTGCGACACCCCCATTGCCTGAAGACCCGCAGCCGATTGTGAGCCAAGGTCGACGCCGGCACCAATGGTGACGCCGGAATTGGGGAACTGCGTGGCGTTGAGGGTGTAACCCGTGGTGAGCACGCCACCCTCGTTGGCATCGATGTAACTCGAACTGACCCGGTTGTCTGCCGCCAGAGGGGTGTAGCAGTGCGTGGTGTCCGGCGGCGTGGAAGTGCCCCCACCCCCGCCACCGCCGGGGTCGCCACCGGTTCCACCCGGAGGCGTACCGCCACCCGGGTCGCCACCGCCGCCCGTCCCGCTGATGGGGCCGGTACCCGGTCCGGTCGTCGCGGTGACCGTGGTCCCTGTCAGCGGGGTTGTGGTGTAGTTCGTGCCCATGACGAGCTCGATTTCCTTGACCGTCAGCGGCCGCATCGCAGTTGCAGAACGGGTGGCGGAGCGGCTGGTGGATGACCCTTGCGCGCCATTGCTGTTCCCCGACGAAGAATCAGGGAAAGCCGAATCGGCAGGAACACCGAGGGGTGTGGGCGCTGCAATGGCTGCAGCCTGGTAACCGGACAACACGTACGCAATGGCAACAGATAGACGTCTAACTTCCATTGGATCCTCCGTGGATGCCGGCACCAACCCGGCGTGCATCAACCATGTCCGACACGGGAGAAAGCACGGTGGCTTCCTTGCCGCATCGAGCTCCCATCCGGGAGCACCGAGGCATAAACATAGCAGCGCAATTGGGTCCGATTTGTGACGCGCAAGTCATAGCTTGCGGTGTCATTCCGACATGCGTGCGGCAAAGATGGGGCACGTTCAAGGCAAGAATTTCGAACCGAAAATACTTGCGACATCAGACGCCATGACACGCCTCAGTCGATGAGCGAGCGCCGCTTCAATTCCGCAATTATCTGCGCCGCAAGTTCCACTGGTGTTCCCCTCGAGCCGTCCAAAGTGAGCTCGGGATTTGCCGGAATTTCATATGGGTCACTGATGCCGGTGAAGTTTTTCAGCGCTCCGGAGCGGGCCTGTGCATACAACCCCTTGGTGTCGCGCCCTTCGCAAACAGCCAGGCTGGTGTTGACGTGCACTTCGATGAAGTCGCCAAACGCCTCAACCATCTCCCGTGCGCGGGCGCGGTCGTCCGCATAGGGGGCAATGGGTGCACAGATGGCGACGCCGCCATGCCGAACAACCTCGCCAGCAACGTAGGCAATCCGCTGGACGTTGGCCGAGCGGTCGGCGCGGGAAAAACCGAGTCCGGCAGATAATGTTCTTCGCACCTCGTCCCCGTCGAGCATGCTC
>NZ_JBFUJE010000413.1:0-3521 GCF_056401535.1 Luteibacter sp. P4_E6
AGCACGGCCTGACCCATCGCGAGCAGCCCCGGGGCATTGCGGGTGGCAAGCACGACGCGGCCCGTGATCTGCGGCATCTGCGCAGCGGATGCCGCCGGCTTGAACGAGTCGATGACGATGCGCACGCCGCGGATGTCGCCAAACGGCGGAATGGCCGCCTGCTGCATCGTCGACCCGAGCTTGGTGAAACTGTCATTCATATTGGCGAAGGCCGGGCATTCAAACGGCTTCGCGGCGACCGCTTCGGACTGGGCGGTCATGAAGGTACGGATCTGTTCGACAGGCAGCGCGAGGCTGACGTCGAACGGTGCCGTCGCGTCCTGACCCAGTCCCGGCAGCTCTACCTTCAGGCCCGAGAAGGCCTTGGTGATGTCGTCGGCAAGTGCCACGTCGACGCGCTGTTCCTGGTGGTGAAGGTCGAGCTTGGTGTAGCCGAAGCTGATCGACGGCACGCGGGCGGCAATGCGCGACGCTTCTGTCTGGCAGCTTGCCGGAAGCACGGGGGCAGGCTCGCCGGTCTTGGCCGACTGCTGCTTGATGAAGGCAGCGAAGAGCGGATCCTTGCCTGCCGCGATCAGGGGCAGGAGACGGGTGAGGTCCAGCTGACCGACGGCGTAGTCCTTGTAGCCCTTGTCCTTGGCGAGGTCGGCGAGGCGACCGTCTTCCTGGAGGCTCTTTTCCGGACGGTCGGCGCCCAGCGCCTGACGGATCATCGGCTGCGCGGCATCGGCCGGCAGCAGCGAGACCACCGCCTGCTTGCCCACCGTGGCGATGACCAACTGGATACCGGTGTCGGAGATGGCCACATGACGGTAGGTCTGGCCGCCGGCATCGGCGGTTTCCAGCTTCTTACCGTAGGCCGTCTCGAGGCGGCCGACGAAGCCTTCCCAGGCAGCGGGGTCGGCGAGCGAGACACGCGCCACCGGGCTGAGGCCCAGGCCATAGATGGCCGAGCCGGTCTTGATGTCGAGGCCGAGGTTCTTCAGCGCCGCTTCGGCGGTCTTGCCGTCGAACTCGGCGGCCACTGCCTTCATGAGGTGGGAGCCATCGACGTTGCCCTTGGCTTCCATGTCCTGGGCCAGCGCCTTCATCTGGGCGACCTGGCTGGGCAGCTCGGTGTTGACCTGGTTGAGCATGGCCTCATAGGCGTCGTCGTCCAGCTTGTCGAGGCTGGCGGCTACGTACGGTGTGTCGGCCGGCACGAAGGCCAGCGGGGCGTCCTTGTCCTTGTGGCCGCAGGCCGCCAGCAGCACGCTGGCGACGCCGAGCGCGATGAGTCGCTTCGTCGGTCGCATTTCGTATCCCATTGTTTGAGTTGTCCCTTGGTCCGGCCATTATGCCGGAAGCCGGGCCCGGCGCGGGATCAGCGTCCCATGACCTCAGCCAGGACGGCCATGCGCACGAACACCCCATTGCCCACCTGCTCGAGGATGCGCGACTGGGCGCCATCGGCGACCTCGGTGGCGATCTCGATGCCGCGGTTTATCGGGCCAGGATGCATCACCAGGCAGCCCTTGGCGGCACGGGCGAGCCGTTTCGTGTCGAGGCCGAAGCGCTCGAAGTAGGCGGCTTCGTCGGGCAGGTCC
Organism: Luteibacter sp. P4_E6; assembly: GCF_056401535.1. NCBI lineage: Bacteria > Pseudomonadati > Pseudomonadota > Gammaproteobacteria > Lysobacterales > Rhodanobacteraceae > Luteibacter > Luteibacter sp. P4_E6. The sequence continues at coordinate 1,587 of NZ_JBFUJE010000413.1, forward strand.
GTGGAGGCCATGCGTTCTTTCTGAAGTCGCAGCATGATCACGGCGTGGGCGCCTTCGATCGCCTCGTCGAAATCCTCGTGGAGAGTCACGCCTTCCAGTTCGCCTTCAGCCGGCAGCAGTGAGGACGGACCGACGAGTCGGACATCCTTCGCACCCAGCGCCGTGAAAGCGTGCACATCGGAGCGGGCGACGCGCGAGTGCCGCACGTCGCCGCAGATCACGATGCGCAGCTTGCGAAAATCCGGGTGATGGTTGCGGATGGTCAGTGCGTCGAGCAGGCCCTGGGTGGGGTGCGCGCGATTGCCGTCGCCGGCGTTGACCACGGCCACGCCGCTCATCGCGTGCTTGACCAGCGAGTCCGGCGTGCCCGACTCCTTATGCCTCACGATGATCGTGTCCAGGTGCATCGCTTCGAGGGTATGCAGCGTGTCGAACAGCTCCTCGCCCTTCGCGGTCGACGAGAAGCCGATGTCGAAGTTGATCACGTCGGCACCGAGCCGGCGTGCAGCCAGCTCGAACGACGTGCGCGTGCGCGTGGAGGGTTCGAAGAACAGGTTGAGCACCGTGCGGCCGCCGAGCAGGTCGAGCTTGCGTGTGCCATGTGCGGTCGCTTCACGCATGCTGTTGGCGCGATCGAGCAGGCGCTCGATGGTTTCGCGCGGCAGGTTCTCGAGGGTGGTCAGGTGGCGCAGGCGTTGTGACATGACGTCGACGTCCTCAAGGGGTGGATTGAAACGGTTCTTAGAACTGGGCGAGATGCGTTTCGAGGATGACGGCGGCGGCTTCGGCATCGATCGACTTCACGTCCGACTTCTTGCGTGTACCGGCCGCACGCGCGGCGGCGAAACGGCGTGCCGCTTCCTGCGAACTCATGCGTTCGTCGGCGAAGGCGACTGGCAGACCGTAGCGTTCGCCCAGGCGTTCGGCGAAGCGACGCGCGGTGCGTGTCATCGGTTGTTCCTTGCCGTCGTTGTCGAGTGGCAGCCCGACCACGAGCTCCGTCGRCAGCCATTCGCGGCGCAGCGTATCGAGGGTCTGCCAGTCCGGCTGGCCATCGCGGACCGGGACGGCGGCAAGCGCGCGTGCCGTGCCGGTAAGCCGATTACCGACGGCCACGCCGACGATCTTCGTCCCGACGTCGAATCCGAACAGACAGCTCATCGCGCCCCGAACTCAGGCGTGGCCGGCATAGCCGGCGATCTGGGAGGGGTCGGTCACACCCAGCTTGCGCGTGGCGGCGGTCCAGCGTTCGTCGAGCGGTGTATCGAAGATGATGCGTTCGTCGGCGCGGGTGGTCAGCCAGGCGTTGTCCATGACTTCCTGCTCGAGCTGACCGGCTTCCCAGCCGGCATAGCCGAGCGTGACGACGGCACGGCGCGGACCTTCGCCCTTGGCCATGGCGACGAGGATGTCGCGCGAGGTCGTGACCGACCAGTCTTCGTTGACGCGGTAGCTGGAGTCCCAGCGTCCCGGCTCACGATGGAGTACGAAACCGCGCTCCTGCTGCACGGGACCGCCAATGAGCACCGGGTAGTCCGCGATCTCCGGATCTTCGCAGTCGAGTTTCATCTGCGCGAGCACGTCGCCGAGACGGTATTCGGAGATCTGATTGATCAGTAGGCCGACCGCGCCGTCCTCGCCATGCTGGCAAAGAAAGGCGACGCCTCTCGCGAACGGAGGTTCGGCCAGGGAGGGCATCGCAATAAGAAATTGCCCCGCGAAGGTGTTGGCGATCGTCATGGCCTCATTGTAGCCACTACGACCATGACTCGTGCGCGAATATTCAGCGCCATTCGGCTAGGTTGGGGCCCTACACGAAAGGAGTCTGTTTCATGGGAAAGACGATGTTTACAAAGGTATTTGTCCTGCTCGCAGGAGGCTCGGTCGCGTTTGGCGCACTGGCGTCGTCGCCGTCAGCCTGGAAGGACTATGACC
>NZ_JBFUJE010000414.1:0-3518 GCF_056401535.1 Luteibacter sp. P4_E6
TTTGATTCGAGGTCCGTCACCGAGACGCGGTGCACTTCCTTCGTGTCGTCCTCGAAGATCATGCTGGTCTCGACGAGAACGTTCGTCATGCAGCGGATGGCAACCTCGACGAAACGGATGCCAAGACCTTCGACGCCGTTGCCGATGGGCTTGCGGTAGTAAGCCGACTTGTTGTGGGCGAAGCTGGGGCGCTTGCACTCCTTCAGCAGGTCCTGCCGCACCTGGTCCCACTGGCGGGGCCGGCGCATCGCCATGACGTAGCGCGCCTCGACCATGGCCTTAGCCTGGGCGGCGACCGCCGTGGAAGCGGTCTCCTGCACGGCCAGGTTGGAGGTGGTGCCCCCGAATTCCTCGCGCACGGACAGGGCATTCCCCTGCGAGTTCGAACTGCTTCCATGGTCGGAGCGGGACATATCGAATTCCTTTGCCGGTATCCGCCGGCGCGGTCTTAGAAAGAGAAAGAGCCCAAAAGGCCGATTACTGACCGGCCGGCGACGGGCCGCGCACCGCACGCACGAAGGCGTAGTTGTCTCGGCGGTGGTGGTTGACGTCGCCGTAGCCGAAGAAGACGACCCAGACGTCGTCCGAAGCCGACGCCAATGGCGTGCCAGTCCACACCCAGTCATAGGCCGCGGACTCGAAGGCGTCCGTGTCGATCGCCGGGGCGTAGCGGGCGTGGTCGATCAGCCCGAACAGTTCGTGCACAGTCGGCAGGCGCCAGTCGAAGAAGCCCATGAAGCCCTGCTCGTTGAGCGAGGCGACGGCCGCCTCAGCATCAGCGAACGTCACTTCGCCTTCGGTGGCGTAGGCGCGGGTCCAGACCAGTCCGGTTGAGTTGTCGGAGGTGATGCCAGGGGCGCTTGTGTCGAAGCGCGACGGCGCGGGGGCCGACTGCTCGGTGACCATCGCTTCGGATTCGTCAATCCTGCGGAACGGGTACGCGGCCGACTTTTTGATGTTCTTGCCGAAGTACGAACCAATCGATTCGGCGCCACTGAACGCAGCGAAGTCCTCGGCGTTGAAGTTGTCGTAGTGGTACAGGCCGCTGGCGTCACCCTTCGAGTTCTTGAAGCGGATGGCAAGCGTGTTGGTGGTCGCGTCGTGGCCGATGCTGTGGATCTGCGAGGACTCAACGGGCGTCAGAGAGATCGGGTTCTTCGTCATTGCGAATTCCTTTGCCGGCGCTGCCGGCGTGTTGAAATTGGTTACTTACCGAGCCAGCACATGAGGCCGAGCAGGACGTGCGGAGCGATGAAGCCAGCAGCCGCGTACTTGAGCTCGCAAGGGGCGGACATCCACCAGGTAAGGGCGCGCTTCATGCGGGGACCCTGTGGCGAGAAGCGCGCTCGACGAGCCACTTGGTGTAGGCGGATCGCCACGTCGCGGCCGAGCAATCAATGCCCTGGCCAGAGCACCACCAGCTGCCGTCCCGAGAGAAGATGTGGGGCCTCATGCTGCGGTGGTGCCGGTCGGCACGACATTGCGGAAGCGGCGAGCATGCTCATACGAGACCGACTCGGGCGTTCGCTCGGTGAGGAGAGGCAGACCGGCGTGGATCGCGGCGCGCATCTCTGCCTCGGTGACGCCGTGCTGGCGGCCGTAGCGGCGAATGCGGCGGACGTACTGCATGTGGGTGGTGGGGACGACGGTGCTCATACACGGAACTCCTTGTCGGCTTTGGTCTCGGCCTTCTCGGCCACGTAGGTCGGGACGTGGTCCCGCATCAGCTGCGCAGCGCGCAGGAGGTCGCCTTCGCGGAAGAGGGCAACGATCTGGCTGCAGCTGCGGGGATCGAACAGCGCATCGCTCAAGCCTTCGGCGAAGGTCTCGTCGTCGCCGAGCAACTGCGTTTCGGTCGTGGCGATGAAATCGCGAACCAGAGCCTCATGGTCGAAGGCATCGAATACCTGGCGATCGATCCGTTCCTCGTAGGCGCTCATGCCGCACCTTCCATCGCCTGGGCGGCGAGGTCGGTGTAATGGCCATGCGCCTTTGCGATGCCGATGGCGCGCTCGAACAGGGCGAGGGAGGCGCGATTGAGGGCCTCGTAGGCCACGTGCGCCTCGGCGATCACGGCGGCGGGCGTCGCCGTGTCGGCTTCCAGATCCGCGATCAGGTCATTGACTTTGAGCGCCTGGCCGCCGATCTGCACGGCAGCAACGAAGGCCGGGCTATTAGCGCTGACGAAGGTGAGGGCGCCCATGGCTTAGCCCTCGATCCCGAAGCGGACTGCGACGATGCGGGCGCGGTCCCGGTTCGTCATGCGCTGGCCGTAGTACGACGATTCACGGACGGCGACCTGGGCGCGCTTCGCGAGTTCGGCGCTGATGCGGCCGGCGGCGAGGGCGTTAGTGATCAGGTCCGAGGCGGTCGTGATGCTCATGGCTATCTCCAAGCCGGTTCTGGTCCGGCGTTGGAGATAAGACTAGCAGACTGCTAACCAATAGCAATAGCACCATGCTAGCTTGTGCTATTGATTTTGCCTATCGACGTTGCGCCGATAGGTAGACAGCGTCAATCAGCCGGCAGGCGCCCCTCAATGATCTCCAACTTCGTAACCCGCTCGGACGCCAGGTCAACGGTGCATAGGTAGATCATGGGGTTGTACGCGCCGAAGCCATTCTGAAAGGCCACTTTGTCGCCGATGTAGACGATCGCATCGTGCTTATCGCCGGCCCACTTGTAGCGGCTCATCATCGGGTCGAGAAACTTGTCAGTCCACTTCACGTCATGAAGGGCGCGCGCCTCAATTTGTGGCTTGCAGTAGACCTCAGCCGCTCCAGCGTGTTTCTTCGCACTGCACACCACGTCGGTGGCGCACTCCTCATCCCTTTTCGCCTCATCGGCTGCCGCGGCGGCAGCGGTAGGGGAGGGCGTGCTGTCCTTCGGCTTTTTGTCGTGGTCGCCGAACACAGCGGCCAGAATCACGACGGCGACGACAATCACGATCAGCGTTCCGCATCCGTGATTCTTCGCTGGTGGCTTCACTGGCTTTACGGGTTTTGCGGGTGCAGCCGCCTGCGCTGGAGGGGCCGCCATCATGGGGCGCCCACAGTGGGGGCAAGTAGGTGCGCTGTCGCTGACGTTTCCGCCGCAATCTGGGCACTTGAGCAAAGCCATGTTCTTCCCCTGAATCCTTGTAGTAGAGCTGCGTCCTGACCTTCGTCAGAACTCCTTGAGTGTCCAGGCCGCGAGCGCGCGGCCACCTATCTCGATGTCGTCAAGAGGCGCATCGATCGCCGGGTAATCGGGGTTCTTGCTGAGGATCCGTAGCGTTCCACGCCCAACGAACTGAAGGCGCTTCACTAGCACGCGACCTTCCCAACGGAAGCAGTACGCGGAGTCCTGATCGAACGTTTTAATACGGGTGTCGACGAAGATCAGATCACCATCGTTGTACTGACCTTTCATGCTATCGCCGCGGCCGGTAATCACGCGGATCACGTCAGGAGGTACGCCTGGCAGCTTTCGCTCAACCCACTCACGCGAGACACGAAGGCTCTCGACGACCTCTGGGT
>NZ_JBFUJE010000415.1:0-3515 GCF_056401535.1 Luteibacter sp. P4_E6
TCGGGCTACCCGGTCAGCTGCATCGGTACCCGCCCGGACTCCGTCGGTGGCGATCCGTACCAGTACGGCGCCGCTTACTTCTACTGCAATGGCCAGCCTGCCCCGCGCGGCAGCTTCGGCCGCACACCGTGGACGTACAACGTGGACCTGAGCGTCGCCTGGAAGCCGGCCTTCGCCGACCACAAGCTCACGCTTTCGGCCGACGCATTCAACGCATTGGGTAAGCAGCGCGTTACCCAGTACTACGAGTACGGCGAGACCGACAGCGGCACGCCGGATCCGCAGTACAAGCGTGCCCGTTCGTTCTCCGACCCGCGCACCATCCGCCTCGGAGCCCGCTACGACTTCACGCTGTAACGAAAACGCTTAGCTATATCGCATAACAACAACAGCAAAGCATTTCCCCGGATATTGGCCGCTCTAGATGGAGCGGCCTTTTTTTTGCGTCATGTGGGAGCCGCTTCAGCGGCGATGGGCGCTTGCGGGAACATGGCCCGCCGCCGCGGGTTCGCCGATGAATCGGATCCTACAGAGGGGTTGCGGTTCGATGTTGCTTGCGGAGGTAAGGAGCGCAGACGAAGATCGCTACGCCCGTCAGCATCACCGCCGCCCCGATCCACACACCCGTTGCGAAGTGCTCATCGAAGGCGAGATAAGAAGTGACGATGCCCGATACCGGCACGATCAGCGACAGCGGCGCGACACTCGCCGCGGGATACTTCTTCATCAGGTTATTCCAGACCATATAGCCGAACACCGTGGTGACATACGCCTGGAAAAGCACCGAACCGATCGCTGCCCATGACACGCCATGCGACAGCGCGACGAACGGCGCCGCCCCCTCGCTCACGTAGGTCAGCACGAACAATACGGGCGCCGAGAACACACTCGACCATGCCACGAAGGCCATCATGTCTTTCGGCTTGTGCCGTTTCACGATGAGATTGCAGACGCTCCAGCTGACGGCCGCGAGCAACACGAGCACGACACCTAGCGTCGTCGACGTTCCGCTCGTGGCATGTATGACCACCAGCAATCCGGCGGCGGCAACGAGCATGCCCACCAGCTGCGGCGCACGCATCCGTTCACGCAGTACCACGGCGCTCAGGATCACGGTGAAGAACGCGCTGAACTGCAGCACCAGCGATGACAGTCCAGGGGACATACCCTTCGACATCGCGAGGTTCACTACCCACCACAGCCCGACGCCAAAGAGCAGGCCGTATGCCACCAGCGACATCAACGGCACATCGCGCGGCCGCGGCAGGAACAGGATCAGCGGGAATGCCGTGAAGGCGAACCGTAACCCGGTGAGCAGAAAAGGATCGAGGTCACGCAAGCCGACCTCGATCACCGAGAAGTTACTGCCCCAGATGAGGGTGACGACGATGCCTAGAATGAGATCACGTGGTTTCATTTACTTCCTTGTCTGATGAGACGAGGCCAGCACCCATCGCCGCTGAAGCGGCTCCTACAGAATGCGCGAGTTACCCTACTTTCTCAGTCGGCGGAATCGTCTTCGAACCGTAGGTGCTTCACGCTCCGGCCATGGCGCCGCACTAGCTTCAGTGCCTCGATGCCTACCTTGATATGCCGCTCGACATAGTTGGCGGTGACGACCGCATCACTGCTTTCAGTTTTCACGCCCTCGGGAATCATGGGCTGGTCGGAGACCAGGAGCAGGGCGCCGCAGGGAATGTGGTTGGCGAAGCCCGCGGCGAAGATCGTCGCCGTTTCCATGTCGATGGCCATGCTGCGCGTGCGACGCAGGTAGTCCTTGAAGGCTTCGTCGTGTTCCCAGACCCGGCGATTGGTCGTGTAGACCGTGCCTGTCCAGTAGTCATGGCCAAGGTCGCGAATCATCGTCGACACGGCACGCTGGAGCTGGAAGGCCGGGAGGGCCGGCACCTCGGGAAGCAGGTAGTCGTTCGAGGTGCCCTCACCGCGGATCGCTGCGATGGGCAGGATCAGGTCGCCGATTGAGTTTTTTCTCTTCAGGCCGCCGCACTTGCCGAGGAAGAGGACGGCCTCCGGCGCGATGACACTGAGCAGATCCATCACCGTGGCAGCGTTGGGGCTACCCATGCCGAAGTTGATCAGGGTGATGCCGTCGGCCGTGGCGTTAGGCATGGGACGGTCGCGGCCCCGCACTTCCACGCCATGGTCGAGGGCGAAGCGTTCGACGTAATGGCCGAAGTTGGTCAGCAGGATGTGCTGGCCGAAGGCCTCCAGGGGGGTGCCCGTATAGCGGGGCAGCCAGTTGGAGACGATCTCGTTCTTGGTTTTCATGGGGAGCCCGGTTGCGCAAGCGCCGGCGGAGGCGGAGGGCTGCCTTCACGGACCGACGGCGCGGTTACCGGCGACGCCACGCCGGCGGAGTGCCAAATTCATTCGGGCAAGTGTAGCATCCGGCCCAAGCGGGGCGAGATGGAACGCAGCGGGCGTTTCGGGTGCCGCTGGGCCAAAGGCCTTCGACGGGGGTAGTACCCGATGCGAATCGGTGTAGCGATTGATGCGGCCTGTGACGTGCCGCAGGATTTCCTGGAACGCAACGGCATCGCCGTGATGCCGATTACCGTGAAGGTCGACGGCCAGAAGTTCAAGGACGACCGTGACCCGGTCGAGATCCAGCGTTTCCGCGACCAGAAGCTCGGCAGCAAGAGCCACTCGGGCGAAACCGAGCCCAGTTCGGTCGAGGACGTGCAGAACCTGTTCCTCGACCGCCTGGTCAAGGATTACGACTGCGTCGTTTGCCTGACCATCATGGCCACGCGCAGTCCGATCCACGACAACGTGATCAAGGCCAGTTTCGCCATCCTGAAGAACTACCGCCCTATCCGCGAGGCGGCGGGGATCACCGGACCGTTCCTGATGCGAGTAGTCGATACGCGCAACATCTTCGCCGGCTCCGGCCCGGTGGTGGCCGAAGCCGTGCGCATGATCCAGTCCGGCAAGTCGCCGGCCGAGGTACGCGAACGGGTGGCGCACATCGCCGACTGCTCCTACGGCTACATGCTGCCGCGCGATCTCAACTACCTTCGTTCCCGAGCCCGCAGCAAGGGCGACCGTAGCGTCAGCTTCATGAGTTCCATGCTGGGCACCGCCCTGGACATCAAGCCGATCCTGCGCGCCCATCGCGGCGAGACCGGCCCGGTCGGCAAGGTGCGCGGCTTCGACCACGGCGCCCAGGTGCTGTTCGACTATGCGTCCAAGCGCGTCCAGGCCGGCCTCCTCGTGCCCTCGCTATCGCTGAGCTACGGCGGCGACCTCGAGGAGATGCGCGCGTTGACGGGTTACCACGCCCTCACCCGCGTCTGCGGCGATGCCGGCGTCGAGATCCTGGAGAGCCCGATGAGCATCACCGGCATGGTCAACGTTGGCGAAGGTGCCATGACCCTCGGTTTCGCGTCCGAAGACCACGTCGCGGACTTCTGAGCATGCGCTGCACGGTGTACGCGCTCGCCGCCCTGGCCTTCGCGGCCACGAGTGGCGTGAGCGCGGAGACCGTCTACAAG
>NZ_JBFUJE010000416.1:0-3509 GCF_056401535.1 Luteibacter sp. P4_E6
TCTGATTTCTGCAGGTGAGTTGCAGCCGGCCGCATGGCCCCAACGAGCCATAATCATGCAGACCTTACCCCTTTTCCGCTTGGCGGACGCAGTCTGCGCTGGTACGCGTGAACGTTGTTCGATACCGCTCACAACATTCTTCCCGGTTCCCTGTTCGCACCTTGACGATGTCGCGCGACGCCTCCCCTGTCCGATCTAGGCCACGCCCCGGCACATGATGGCGACTGCCGAGAAATCTCGGGCGCGTGTCATACGCTAGGCACTTTCCGTAACTCCCTGCGCTCGGCCCAAAAAATCTCGCCGCGAGCTTTTTCGGCCGACCACGTCTAGTGTGTCATTAACAATGGGAGTGGCGCCCGTTCCAGCAGTGCGATGGTTGTACTCCCGAACACGAACTCCTGCAGCTTCGAGTGACCGAAGGCGCCCGCCACGATGAGGTCCGCTCCCAACTCACCAGCTTCCCGGATGAGGGCATCGCCGACGGCCAGATCGGAGGTCTCGATGGTACGGACCCGCGCGTTCACGCCGTGACGGTCCAAGTGCTCTCTCAGAAGTCGGTGCGGATCGATGTTTGCCGGGATCTCATCGATGTCCTTTCGGTGACCGACGGTGACCACATAGACGTTGCGAGCACGTCTTAGCAGTGGCATGGCTTCACTCAGTGCGCGCGCCGCCTGCGGGGAATCTCCCAAGGCGACCATGATGGTCGCAGGTTCCCGTTCAAGCTGGACTTGCCTTGGAAGGATGAGGACGGGCCTGCCGCTGTCGACGACTATCCTGACAAACAGATCTTGATGGAAAGGGGTTGCCCACTCTAACGACGGGACGCTCGCTACCAAGACACGTGCACTTCGTAGATACGCGACCGTGTCGGCCAAGAGCGTGCGCGATGCGCGCTCCAAGATGCAAAAGTCGTTGATCACGCTTTGAAAGGTCATCGACGCCTGAAGAGCCTCCAGGTAATCCGTCGATTCCTCCCATTGGCGATCGCGAAACCCTTCGATGGACGGCGCGTTTGCCGCCGGGGGCGATGCGGCGCGCCGAGGCAATGCGAGTGGAAAGATGCCACTCAGGCGCGCGCCGATGGTGCGCGCGAGAACGTCGGCGGCTTGAAGCAAGTCGCGGTCGGAGGGCGTTCCGGTGAACGGCACGGCGACGTCCATGGCACGGCAGGCAGTCATGTTTTCACCTTTAGGGAGAAGCAATACGTCCGGTCGTGGATGCCGCATCAAGCGCGTCCGGCGGAAGCACGGTGAAGTCGCCGGCCTAGCACGCACGTTGAGTAAGCGCGAAGGCTTGGTGTTCGTGGTCGCCAGCGCGTGTGGAGGCCGGCGCAGAGTAACGGGGTGGTGGCGACCGGCGCGTCCACCGGTCCCCGTTCAATGGGAAAAAAGGACCGGTACGCGCGAATCCAGGAACAGCGCCCGCGTGGTGCCGCCGAACATGCGTTCGCGTCGCCTGCCGTGCCCATACCCGCCCGCGACGATCAGGTCGGCGTGGGTGCGGTCGGCGTACCGGAGGATCGCTTCCGCTGTCGATTGCTCGCGCGCCCTGACCGTGCAGGACCGTGCTGCAAGGCCGTGCTTTGCAAGGTGCCGCACGATGTCTTTGGCGGCCAAACCGCTGTGATCTATTTCACTGCTTGCTGGCACGACGTTCAGCACATTGATGCGGTCGCACCCGGCGAGCAGCGGAAGTGCATCGTGAACGGCTCTGGCACATTCCCGTGTGTCCGACCATGCAATGACGGCACGACGCGGCTGAAACGGCGCGACCAGGCCTGCCGGCACCACCATTACGGGCCGGCCGGACTCCAGGAGTAGCGCGGCGAAGAGCTCATGGGCGAAGGAGATGACGCTTTCTGTGGCGTCCGGGCGCGCCACCAGGACGAGATCCGCACATTCGACCGCCGTGGCTGCCAAAGCCTCCGGATTCAACTGCGGCGCCTCGACGGCCCGTACGACGGACGGAACGCCGCGCGCGGTGAGCCGCTTACAGATCGCGTCCCCGGTTGCGGTTGCCTCCGCGCGCAGTTCGGACTGAATCTGCTGAAACGACCAATCAGGCGCCAAGGACAGAGCGCGAATCATCGGCGTGGGTAAGATCAGCGGCTGCACGACGTCGACACGAGCGCGATGTCGCACGGCCAGGTCCGCCGCCACGTTCAGCGCAACAGCATCGCTCAGTGTGTCGGTCAGCACTACGCTCAAGGCGCGATAGGCCGTGTGTCCGGGCGACGCGGATGCAGCCGTGGTGTCGCTGGCAATGACGCTCATGTGTCCCTCTCCCAGCCGAATGTCATCCCCGTTGTACGCCACGAGTGGCGAGCCCATTTGACGCAGGTCAAGCGGATGTCCCAGATCCGACGAGATGTTCGCAAGGCGCTCGGCGAGCGGGCGCGGCCTTGACCTGGATCAAGCCAGGGCGACCGTGCATGGGCCACCGTGACGCAATGTCAAACCCCATCCTTCCCGCAGCTATTCCTCTCGTTCCAGCGTCGAAGCCGGCGTGGCGGCGTCTCGGCGCCGGTTTGGTTACTGGCGCGGCGGACGATGACCCCAGTGGCATTGCCACGTACTCGCAGGTGGGTGCCCAGTTCGGCTACGGCATGCTGTGGACCACGGTGGCCACGGTCCCGTTGATGATCGGCATCCAGACGATCTGCGCCCATGTTGCCCGGGTCACCGGTCAGGGCCTCGCGACCAATCTGACCAGGATCCTGCCGCGCACGGTTGTCATGGGCCTGGTCGGCCTGCTCGTGATCAACAATGTGGTCAACCTTGCCGCGGATATTGGCGCCATGGGCGACGCGCTGGCCCTGTTGGCGGGCGGCCATACGCGGTACTTCGCTTTGTTGTGTGCGGGCATCTCCCTGGCGCTGGAGGTCTTCATTCCCTTCCGCCACTACGCACCCATCCTGAAATTTTTGACACTGAGCCTGTTCGCGTATGTGCTGACCGCCTGCGTGGTGGGCATCCCGTGGCGGGATATCGCAATGCACTGGCTGCCCGATCACGTCGACCACGCCACGCTCGTGGCGGTGACAGCGATTTTCGGCACCACGGTCAGTCCGTATCTGTTCTTCTGGCAGGCTGCCGAAGAAGTCGAGCAGGAGCGTGCGAATCCCGACGAGCATCCCCTTCTGCTTGCACCCGAACAGGCCCCGGCCGAGTTCCGCCGTATTCGCCTGGACACGGATGTGGGGATGCTCTATTCGAATATCGTTGCCTTCTTCATCATCCTGACCGCGGCCGTCGTGCTGCATGCCGCCGGCGTGACGTCGATCAACACCTCCGCCGATGCAGCGCGAGCGCTCGAACCGCTGGCCGGACACTTTGCATCCACCCTGTTTACCTTGGGGATCCTGGGTACGGGCCTGCTCGCTGTGCCCGTTCTTGCGGGATCCGCCGCCTATGCCCTGTCCGAAGTCCTCGGCAAGGAAGCGGGTCTGGAACGGAACGTTGGCCAGGCCCAAACCTTCTACGGTGTCCTGGCCGTGGCGACGGTGC
>NZ_JBFUJE010000417.1:0-3498 GCF_056401535.1 Luteibacter sp. P4_E6
CCTACGCCGAGCACAACGAGACCCTGCGCAAGTTCCTGTCCGAGAACTACGGCCATGTACTGCGCCAGTTCGCCGGTGAATTCGCCCGGCTGCTGCCTGGCCTGGCGAAGGACGAAATCTACTGGCGCCTGGACATCGTCACCGGCGCGCTGACGTACGCGATGGCCGACTTCGGCATCATCCAGCGCAAGAGTGACGTCGACGAGCGCGACCACCGCGAAACCGCCGCCGAGCACCTGATCCGCTTCGCCGCAGCCGGCCTGCGCAATCCTTCCGTTTCGACCTCCACGGCCACTCGCTGACCGCGGACGATCCTTTGCACCCCCGGAGATCACCATGACTGCAACACCGTTACGCATTCGCAAGGCCGCAGTACTCGGCGCCGGCGTCATGGGCGCGCAGATTGCCGCGCACCTGACGAACGCCAACGTGGAAACCGTGCTTTTCGACCTTCCCTCGAAGGAAGGCCCGAAGAGCGGCATCGCCCTCAAGGCGATCGCCAACCTCGCCAAGCTCTCACCGGCGCCGCTGGCCGAGAAAGGCCTGGCCGCCGCGATCATCCCGGCCAACTATGAGGACGACCTCGCCCTGCTGGCCGACGTCGACCTGGTGATCGAAGCGATCGCCGAGCRCATGGACTGGAAGCTCGACCTTTACCAGAAGATCGCGCCGCACGTGTCCGCGACCGCCGTGTTGGCGAGCAACACCTCGGGCCTGTCGATCAACGGCCTGGCAGAGGCATTGCCGGAAGAGATGCGCCACCGTTTCACCGGCGTGCACTTCTTCAATCCGCCGCGTTACATGCACCTGGTCGAGCTGATCCCTACCCGCCTGACCGAAAAGGGCGTGCTCGAAGGCCTCGAAGCCTTCCTGACGACCACCCTGGGCAAGGGCGTGGTCTACGCCAAGGACACCCCGAACTTCATCGGTAACCGCATCGGTGTGTTCTCGATGCTCTCCACCATGCACCACACCGAGCAGTTCGGCCTGGGCTTCGACACCGCCGACGCACTGACCGGTCCGGCCATCGGCCGCCCGAAGAGCGCCACGTATCGCACGGCCGACGTCGTCGGCCTGGACACGCTTGCCCATGTGATCAAGACGATGGGCGACACCCTGCCCGACGACCCGTGGCACAAGTACTTCCAGCCGCCGGTGTGGCTGAAGGGCCTGATCGACAAGGGCGCGCTGGGCCAGAAGGCCGGTGCGGGTTTCTACCGCAAGGCCGGCAAGGACATCGTGGTGCTCGACCTGCAGAAGCAGGATTACCGCGTTTCCGAGCAGAAAGCGTCGGACGACGTGTCCGCCATTCTCGCCATCAAGGATCCCGCCGAGAAGTTCGCGAAGCTCCGCGCGTCGTCGGACCCGCAGGCACAGTTCCTCTGGGCCGTGTTCCGCGACCTGTTCCATTACACCGCCTACCATCTGGCCGATATTGCCGAGACGGCGCGTGACGTCGACTTTGCCATCCGTTGGGGCTACGGCTGGAAGCTCGGTCCCTTCGAGATCTGGCAGTCCGCCGGCTGGCAGCAGATCGCTGGCTGGATCGCCGAAGACATCGCCGCCGGCAAGACCATGAGCAGCGCACCCCTGCCCGCCTGGGTCACCGACGGCCGCACGGGCGTGCACGGCAAAGCGGGTTCGTACTCGGCCAGCGCCAACGCCGAGAAGCCGCGTTCGACGCATCCGGTGTACAAGCGCCAGGCGTTCCCGGATCCGATCCTGGGCGAGAAATTCGACCAGGGCACCACGGTCTGGGAGAACGACGGCGTACGCCTGTGGACCAGCGGCGACGACATCGGCGTGATCTCGTTCAAGACCAAGATGCACACGGTGAACGACCACGTGCTCGACGGCATTCAGCATGCGATCGGCCTTGCCGAGCAGCAGTTCCGCGGTGTCGTGCTGTGGCAGCCGTCCGAGCCGTTCTCGGCCGGTGCGGACCTCAAGGGCGCGCTGGGTCTGCTCAAGGCCGGCAAGCTCGCCGAGTTCGAAGCGATGGTGGCGAACTTCCAGGCCACCAGCATGCGCATCAAGTACTCGCTGGTGCCGGTGGTCTCCGCAGTTCGAGGCCTTGCCCTCGGTGGCGGCTGCGAGTTCCAGATGCATTCGGCGCGCACCGTCGCGGCACTGGAGAGCTACATCGGTCTGGTCGAGGCCGGCGTGGGCCTGCTGCCCGCCGGTGGCGGCCTGAAGGAGTTCGCCGTGCGTGCGTGGCAGGCGAACCCGGAAGACCCGTTCGAATACCTGAAGAAGATCTTCGAGACGGTCGCCATGGCGAAGGTGTCGACCAGTGCGATCGAGGCCAAGTCGTTGGGCTTGCTGCGCAAGGACGACATCATCGTCTTCAACACCTATGAAGTACTGCATGTCGCCAAGGCCCAGGCGATCGCCCTGGCCGAGTCCGGCTACCGTCCGCCGATGCCGGCGCGCGCGATCACGGCTGCCGGCGACACGTCCACGGCGACCTTCAAGGCCTCGCTGGCGAACATGGCCGAGGGCTACTTCGCCTCGCCGCACGACATCGACATCGCCAGCCGCATCGCCGACACCCTCTCGGGCGGTCGGATCGAACGCGGTTCGCCGGTGGACGAAACCTGGCTGCTCGCCCTCGAGCGTCGTCACTTCGTCGAACTGGCGCAGACCGAAAAGACCCAGGCCCGTATCGCGCACACGATGACGACGGGGAAGCCGCTGCGTAACTGACGCGCCACGCGCTCTTACGCCTGACGACTTTCCCACTTAAAGGAACCACCCCATGAGCAAGCAAGTGCAAGATGCCTACATCGTCGCCGCCACCCGCACCCCGGTAGGCAAGGCGCCGCGCGGCGTGTTCCGCAATACCCGTCCGGACGACCTGCTCGCGCACGTCATTCGTGCCGTCATCGAACAGGCCCCGGGCATCGACCCGGCGCTGATCAGCGACGCCATCATCGGTTGCGCGATGCCGGAAGCCGAGCAAGGCATGAACGTGGCGCGCATCGGCGTGCTGCTGGCCGGCCTGCCCGAGCAGGTGCCGGGCGTCACCATCAACCGCTTCTGTTCGTCCGGCGTACAGGCCATCGCCATGGCCGCCGACCGCATCCGCCTGGGTGAGGCCGACCTCATGCTCGCCGGCGGCACCGAGTCGATGAGCATGGTGCCGATGATGGGCCACAAGATCGCCATGAACCCGGCGATCTTCGAGAACGACGAGAACCGCGCGATCGCCTTCGGCATGGGCATCACAGCCGAGAAGGTCGCCGAGCGCTGGAAGGTCAGCCGCGAGGACCAGGRCCGCTTTGCCCTGCAGTCGCACGAGCGGGCCTTCGCGGCCATCGCCGCGGGTGAGTTCAAGGACGAGATCACGCCGTTCCAACTCGACGACCGCTACCCGGACCTGCTCAACCACAGCATCCGCGAGGACCGCCGCATCATCGATACGGATGAGGGTCCGCGTAAGGACACCACGTTCGAGGTGCTGAGCAAGCTGCGCCCGGTGTTCCGCAACGGCCAGTT
>NZ_JBFUJE010000418.1:0-3490 GCF_056401535.1 Luteibacter sp. P4_E6
GGTTGTTCCTGGTCGTGGACGGCATGGGCGGCCATAAGCACGGCGAGGTGGCCTCGGCCACGGCGCGCGACGGCGTAGTGGCCCAGGTCACGGCCGGCCAGTCCCTCGTGGACGCCATCCAGCGGGTCAACGAGGCTCTCATCGCCCGTTCCAGCGGCCTTTCCGAATCCCGCCCCATGGGCACGACGATCGCCGCGGTGCGACTGGTCGGTCGCTCCTACGAGGCAGCCTGGGTCGGTGACAGTCGCATCTATATCTGGGACGGCGAGCTGAAGCGCCTCTCGCACGACCATTCCATTGTGGAAGCCCTGGTCGAGGCGGGCGAGCTGACCGAGGCACAGGCCCGGACGCATCCGCAGCGCAGCGTTCTCACGCAGGCCCTGGGGATCACCTCGCCGGATCAACTGCACATCGGCCTGGCCAAGGGCGAGCTGCCCTACGGCGCACGCCTTCTGTTGTGCACCGACGGCCTCACCGATGAAGTGGACGACGCGCGCATCGGCGCGATCGTCTCGCGCACGGACATCGCGGCGCAGGAAGGCGTGGACCACCTCCTGCTCGAAGCCCTTTCGGGCAGCGCACGCGACAACATCACGGCGATCCTGCTTCGCGCAGCCGCCTAGTGAACCGTTTCCGACATTTCCATCTTGCGCCAGATGCTCTGCCCGCCCGCTGATTTGTCCAGCGCTTCGAGCCGCTTCGCGTGCCGTGCGAGCTCTTCCGGATCGGCATGACGTACCAGCGGACGACGCTTGATCACGATGTCCTGCAGCACACTGGTACGGCTGCGCTCATCGTTCGCATCGAAGGCGAATTCGAGACCGCCCTGCCCCGTGGTCATGGCGATATAGACGTCCGCCAGCAGCTGCGCATCGAGCAGGCCGCCGTGGAGGTCGCGCTTGGTGTTATCCACGCCGAGGCGCTTGCATAGCGCATCGAGGCTATTGCGCTGGCCCGGGTACATCTGGCGCGCCATGAGCAGCGTATCGAGCACTGTCGCGTGGTCGGCAATCTGCCCGTACTGCGCCCCTGCCCGCTTCAGCTCGGCATTCAGGAAGCCGACGTCGAACGCCGCGTTATGGATGATCAGCTCGGCGCCACGGATGAACTCGAGGAACTCATCCACCTTCTCGATGAAAAGCGGCTTGTCGACGAGGTGTTCGTCCTTGATACCCGTGACCTTGCTCGCCTCTTCGTCGATGGCGCGCTGCGGGTTGAGGTAGGTGTGAAAATGATTGCCGGTGGGCCGACGGCCGATCATCTCGACCGCGCCGATTTCCACGAGGCGGTGACCGAGGTGTGCTTCGAGGCCGGTGGTTTCGGTATCGAGGACGATCTGCCTCATGCCGCGGTCCCCTTCGATTTATAGATGATGGCCTGGTCACGTGCAGCGACGTCAACGCGCTCGTTCTCGACGTGGCCGGCATGACCCTTCACCCATTCCCAGGTGACGGTGTGCGCGGCCGCGGCTTCGTCGAGGCGGATCCAGAGATCCTGGTTCTTCACCGGTTTCTTGTCGGCGGTCTTCCARCCGTTACGGCGCCACTTGGGTACCCACTCCTGCACGCCCTGCATGACGTACTTGGAGTCGGTCATCAGGTGCACGTGGCAACGACGGGTCAGCGCTTCGAGCGCCGAGATCGCACCCATCATTTCCATGCGGTTGTTGGTGGTGTCGGGTTCGCCGCCGGCGAGCATCTTCTCGATGCCCTTGGCCCTGAGCAGAGCCGCCCAGCCGCCGGGGCCCGGATTGCCCAGGCAGGCGCCATCGGTGAAAACTTCTACGGTGTCGGTGGTGATTTCGGTCAAGGAATGGACTCACGTACGTTGCGACGGGCGCCAGAAGCGAGCGTGCCGGGCAGGGGTGCCTCGACCGCCACTGTGCGGGCGCGCAAGGGTACCGCTGCCGGACGCTTTTTGCGCGCTATAAGCATGTATCCGCCTCCGACCATGGATTCGCCCACGGGCGAACCGCCGGCGCGAGGCCAGGCACTGCCCAGTCGGCGCGGCATGGAGAGCTCGAAATCGTCGCGGACCAGCCGCTGGCTCCACCACCACGGCCAGGTCAGGCGCGGACGGGTGCCACGGGCCTGCCGGGCCACCCAGGGCGACCACAGGCCGACCGGGTGAATACCCGTGATGGCGAGCATGCCGCCGGGGGCAAGCACGCGGATCGCTTCGTCGAGGAGATTGTCCTGGCGCGCCGTGGTTTCCAGGGCGTGCCGAAGCAGGACCACCCCAAAGGCGTCGTCGGTGAACGGCAGGGCCTCCAGGCCGCTCGCGCGAACATCCCCGCCCAGCACCGGCCCGGCCACCCGCACGGTCGCCCAGTGGCCCAGCAGGGGCAAGGCGGGCGGATCCGCCAGCAGGGAGGCCGTAAGGTGCAGCCCGTGCTCCCCGGTACAACGGGTCAGCAGTGGCGAAAGCACGCGGGCCTCGTCGGCCAGCAGCTTGCCGATCTGCGGCGTCGCATAGATGTCGGGGGCCAGGGTGGGCATGTGTGACCAGTGTAGTGATCTTGAATGGGGCCCGCACGGGTTAACGAGGTTCTAACGAGTGGGATATACCCGGCTGATATAGTCCGGCCGCCCCGCCCAACTGGCTCACGGAGTTCGGCCCGATGCATTGGGTTCCCGTCGCGGCTCTGAGCGACAACTACATCTGGCTGGTCGCCGATGACGAAGGCAACGCTTTCGTCGTGGATCCTGGTGAAGCCGCCCCTGTCCAGGCTGCGCTCGACGAGCGCGGCTGGCGGCTGAAGGCGATCCTGCTCACCCACCACCATAACGACCACATCGGTGGCGTCTCGGACCTCGTCCGCGACCACGACGTGGAGGTGTATGCCACGGCGGATCCGCGTATCCAGCCGAAGAACCATTTCGTGGAAGACGGCGACGTCATCACCCTCGAGTCGCCCCACGCGACCTTCCGGGTCATCGCCGTCCCGGGCCACACCAGCTCGCACATCGCCTACTTCGGCGAAGGCTTCCTGTTCTGCGGCGACACGCTTTTCAGTGTCGGCTGCGGCCGCCTGTTCGAAGGCACGCCCGAGCAGATGCTGGCCTCGCTGGAACGCTTTGCCGACCTGCCGCCGGAGACCCTGGTCTGCTGTGCGCATGAATACACCGCGGCCAATATCCGATTCGCGCTCAGCGTGGATCCGGACAACGGCCCCCTGCGCCTCCGTCGTGACGAGGTGGCGCGCCTGCGCGAGGAAGGCCGGCCATCCGTGCCCAGCAGCCTCGCGGATGAGTTCGCCACCAACCCCTTCCTGCGCGTGGACAGCGATGCTATTCGTCGCTGGGCCGAGGCCCAGGGCAAGGATTCCGCCACGCGGACGGAGCGCTTCGCCGCGCTACGTCGGGCCAAGGACACATTCACCGCATGATGGCTCTTACCCGACGCATCCTTCCCGCACTGATTCCCCTCGTGCTCACCGCGTGCGCCGCGGCACCTCAGCGGCCCGTGCCTGTGTCCGTCGCCCCGGCAC
>NZ_JBFUJE010000419.1:0-3478 GCF_056401535.1 Luteibacter sp. P4_E6
ACGCGTGCCTGCAGGCCAGGTGAGCAGCTGGCGCCATCGGCGGTGCCGAGGTTGAAGTCAGGCAGGCGTCCGTCGAAGAGCATGGGCACTTCGCTGCGGATCGAATGACCCTCCCACAAAACCACGTGCCCGAACTCGGCCTTGAGGCGGGCCAGCTCACCGGCCAGGGCCTGGTGATAGGGCTTCCACCAGCGCTCGACGCGGTCGGCAATGTCGGCGGCGTCGGGCTCGGCGCCGGGACGGTAGATCTCGCGACCGTCGAACAGCACCGTGGGAACCAGGCCGGTCTCGTTCTTTCCCGGATAAAGCAGGTGGCCATCGGCCGGGCGGTTCAGGTCCACCACGAAACGGGAGGCGAAGGGCTTGATCACGCTCGCCCCCATTTCGCGGGCGAAGTCGTAAAGCTCGGCAACATGCCAGTCGGTGTCCACCGAACCCCGCGCCCGGCGCTTCATGCGGGCGGCCATGTCATCGGGAATAGCACTGCCGTTGTGCGGCAGGCTGACCAGGAGCGGCGCGGTGCCGCGATGAAGGGTGTAGGGAATCATGGGCAGAGTGTAACGCTCATCCGGGGACCCGATCGCCCATCAGCACCATCTCTTCGGCCGATGTCGGATGGACTGCAAGGGTATCGTCGAAGTCGGATTTACAGGCACCCATCTTGATCGCCACGGCAAAGCCCTGGAGGATCTCGTCGACGCCCGGGCCAAGCATCTGCATGCCGACGATCCGCGATTCCTTGCCCACGCAGATCAGCTTGAACCGCGTGGTGATAGGCCGTCGGGCCAGTGCCAGCTGCATCGGTACGAAAGACTGCTTGTAGAGGTGCACATCGGCGCCGTAGGCCTCGCGAGCCTGCTGTTCGGACATGCCGATCGTGCCCAGGGGCGGGTGGGAGAAGACCACGCTGGGGATGTTCTGGTAGTCGAGCTTCGATTCCGGCTTGCCGCCGAACAGGCGGTCGACGAGCTTACGCGCCGCCGCCACAGCCACCGGGGTCAGCGCCATCCGTTCGGTCACGTCGCCGACGGCATAGACCCCTTCGACGTTGGTGTTCTGCCAGTCGTCGATCGCGATGTGTCCGTCCACCCCGGTGGTGGCCAAGCCAATGGTCCCGATGTCGAGCGCCGCGGTATTCGCCTCGCGGCCGATGGCGACGATGAGGGCCTCGAAGGGTCCAGGATGATCCCCGCGATCGCAGTCGAGAAGGATCATGCCATCGGCCTCGTGCGCTGCCACGATCTGACACTCGTAGTGAACGCGAATACCGTGCTGCTCCATCTCCTCGCCAAGGCCGTACGCCATCTCCTCGTCGAAGCCTCCCATGAGGCGGCCGCGAACGTACATGTGCACGTCGCAGCCGAGCGCACGAAGCACGCCGGCCAGCTCGACGGCGATGTAACCACCGCCGATGATGGCGGCGCGGCGCGGGCAGGCTCRCAGGTCGAAGAAACCGTCCGAGTCCATGGCGAGGTGGAAGCCCGGTTTGTCGAGGTGCTTCGCTTTCGATCCCGTCGAAATGATGATGTGCGGTGCTGTCAGTTCACGCGCGCCCGCACGCACCCTTCCCTTGCCGACGAAACGCCCGGTCTCTCGCACGACGGTAACGTGACCCAGGTCGAGCGCCTGCTGGTACTTGCCGTGGATGCGGTCGATGTATTCCTGGCGTCGCTCGATGAAGCGTGGCCAGTCCAGGCTGCCAGGCGTGTCGTGAAAGCCGTAGTCCATCGCGATGTACTGCGCTTCGGCCATCTGGGCGGCGTACCACATGGCCTTCTTCGGGACGCAGCCAACGTTCACGCAGGTGCCACCGAGTTCGCCGGGCTCGATTAGCGCGACCTTCACACCGAGCTTCGAGGCGCGGATCGCGGCGGCGAGACCCCCCGAGCCACCGCCAATCACGATGAGGTCGAAGGCTTCCACGGTCATGCATCGCTCCAGCAGGGTCAATGCGCCACCGTAGCAAACACGCGGCCGCTGTTATAGGAGCCGATTCATCGGCGAAGCGGGCGATCAGAGGCCGAAGCGGGCTGGCGAATAGGGCGTGGGGTCGAGAACCGGCGCAGGCCCGGACAGCAGGCTAGCCACCAGCTCGCCGGTGGCGGCGGACATGCTGATGCCGAGCATGCCGTGGGCGGTGGCATAGGTGAGATTCGACCAGTGCGCGCTCGGACCGATGATCGGCAGCTCGTCCACACTCATCGGCCGCCAGCCCCACCAGGGCACGATCTCGCCACGCCCTTCGGGTTCGTGCAGGTAAGTCGCGGCACCGCGCCGCAGCGCATCCAGACGAACAGGGTTGAGCCCTTCCGAGAAGCCGGAGAATTCCATGGTGCTGCCGAGGCGGAAGCCGGACGCCCATGGCGTGACGCAGACAGCAGCCTCACGAAGGACCAGCGAGTGCGTCGGCACGCGCTCGGGCGGCTGGTCCCAGGTGAGCGAATAGCCTTTGCCCGGCTGCATCGGCAGGCGGATGTCGAGCAGCTTGCCGACCAGGGGCGACCATGCGCCGAGCGCCATCACCACGCGGTCTCCGCTGAACACACCGCCGGTCGTACGCACGTGCGAAATGCGTGTGCCTTCCAGGACGAACTCGTCCACGCGCGCGCCGGTTTCGATCGCTCCGCCGAGCTCACGCACCCGCCGGGCCAGTTCGGCCACGTAGCGATCCGGGCGCAGCCGGGCGTCACCGGGGTGGAGCAGGCCGCCCACCACGCCTTCGCGCAGGGCGGGCTCGAGCGTGAGTACGTCATCGCCTGCCAGGACCCGCACATCCATGCCAAGGCGGCGCAGGAGTTCCACGTGCGGGCGGTCACCCTGCATCGTCCGGGCGTCGCGGTAAACGTATAGCTCCCCCACTTCCTCGAATTCGCAAACGATGCCTTCGTCGGCGATGAGCTCGCCGAGCAAGGCCCGTGAACGGTTGAGAATCGCGCCTCGTGCCTCGCCTGCGTAGTGGTAATCGCGCCAGGTGCAGTGACGGGCGAAGTCGAGCAGCCAGCGCGCCCGGGCCGGGTCCGGGCGGGGATTCACGTAAAGAGGCGCATCACGGCGCAGCAGCGAGCGGAGCGCCGTACCAATCATGCCCGGCATGGTCAGCGGGCCCGCGTGACTGGGCGTGATCGTGCCGCAGTTGCCATGCGAGGCGCCGTTACCGGGCAAGCCCTGCTCCAACACCCGCACGCTCGCTCCCGCCTTGAGCAGGTACAGCGCGCAGGCCAGGCCAATCACTCCCCCGCCCATGATCAGAACGTCGCTTCGGGATCTATCCATGCACGAAGTTTAACGGCCGGCTGCGGCCCCGCGGCCTGTCCGCCGGATGAATTCGTGCTCTTTGCGAGGTATTCCACGCAACCTATTGATTTGATAACCTCGACGCGCTGCTCCTACAGGGGGAAACGCCCGATGTTCGCCGCTGCTCCACTTCCTTCGCTCCGCCCCGCCCGCTTCCTCGCCCCGTTCGCGCTCACGATGGCGA
>NZ_JBFUJE010000420.1:0-3465 GCF_056401535.1 Luteibacter sp. P4_E6
CAAGAAGGCCGCTCACCTTGTTCGCAAGGTGCTGCTCTCCGCCGTCGCCAACGCCGAAAACAATCTCGGCGCCGACGTGGACGAGCTGAAGGTCGTCCGTATCTTCGTAGACGAAGGTCCGGCGATGAAGCGTATGTACGCCCGCGCCAAAGGCCGCGGTTCGCGCATCCTGAAGCGCACCAGCCACGTTACTGTGGTTGTTGGCAACTGACTGGGGTAAGACACGATGGGTCATAAAGTACATCCCACCGGTATCCGCCTCGGCATTGCCAAGGATTGGAACTCGAAGTGGTACGCCAATAAGGGCGAATATGCGGTCTATCTCGCAGCTGACCTCAAGGTCCGCGAGATGCTCCGCAAGAAGCTCGCCGCTGCCGGTATCTCGAAGATCCAGATCGAGCGTCCGGCCAAGACCGCCCGCGTGACGATTCACACCGCCCGTCCGGGCGTGGTGATCGGTAAGAAGGGCGAGGACATCGAGAAGCTGCGTAAGGAAGTCACCGACATGATGGGCGTTCCGACGCACATCAACGTCAGCGAAGTCCGTAAGCCGGAGCTCGACGCCCAGCTTGTTGCCGAATCGATTGCTCAGCAGCTCGAGCGTCGCATCATGTTCCGCCGCGCGATGAAGCGCTCGGTCGGCAACGCGATGCGCCTCGGTGCCCTGGGCATCAAGATCAACGTCTCCGGCCGTCTGAATGGCGCCGAGATCGCCCGCTCCGAGTGGTCCCGTGAAGGTCGCGTTCCGCTGCACACGCTGCGTGCGGATATCGACTATGGCACCGCCGAAGCCAAGACCCAGTACGGCATCATCGGTGTCAAGGTATGGGTCTATAAGGGCGAGATCTTCGATCTGGCAGCAGCTACCGCCGAGTCGAAGGAAGAACAGCAGCCTCAGCAGTCGCGCCGCGATGGTGGTGAAAACCGCCGCGAGCGGACGGCCAAGTAAGGAGTGTTGCCATGTTGCAACCTAAGCGTACCAAGTACCGCAAGATGCATAAGGGTCGTAATGACGGCCTTGCATTCAATTCCAACCTCGTGAGCTTCGGCGAGTACGGCCTCAAGGCGACGACGCACGGTCAGCTGACCGCACGTCAGATCGAAGCGGCCCGTCGTTGCATCACGCGCTTCGTCAAGCGTGGCGGCAAGCTCTGGATCCGCGTGTTCCCGGACAAGCCGATCACCCGTAAGCCCATCGAAGTTCGAATGGGTGCGGGTAAGGGTAGCGTCGAGTTCTGGGTCGCCCCGATCCAGCCTGGCCGCATGCTTTATGAAATCGAAGGTGTCGACGAGACGACGGCACGCGAAGCGTTCCGCCTGGCGGCAGCCAAGCTGTCCRTGCAGACTCAGTTCGTCTCCAGGGCGGTGATGTAATGGCCAGCAAAGATATCAACCAGAAGTCGGCGGACGAGCTCAAGCAGGATCTGCTGGACCTTCGCAAGGAGCAGTTCAATCTGCGCATGCAGAAAGGCTCCGGTCAGCTCACCCAGCCGCACCAGCTGCGCCGCGTTCGGCGTGACATCGCCCGCACGAAATTCGTGCTCGGCGCTAAGAAGTAAGGACGGCGGACATGAGCGAAATCAAGAAGACCGCGCGTACCCTTACGGGTCGCGTCATCAGCAACAAAATGAACCAGACCGTGACCGTGCTGATCGAGCGCCAGGTGCAGCATTGGCTGCTCGGCAAGATCATCCGTCGCTCCACGAAGCTTCACGCACATGACGAGACCGGTGCGAACGAAGGTGACCTGGTGCGCATCGCGGAATGCCGTCCGCTGTCGAAGACCAAGCATCACCGCGTGGTCGAAATCATCACGCGCGCTGAAGTCTAAGGAGAGCTGCCATGATTCAGGTACAGAGCACGCTTTCCGCAGCTGACAACAGCGGCGCGAAGGAAATGATGTGCATCAAGGTGCTCGGTGGCTCGAAGCGCCGTTACGCCAGCGTTGGTGATGTCATCAAGGTGACCATCAAGGACGCCATTCCTCGCGGTAAGGTCAAGAAGGGCGAGGTTTACAATGCCGTGGTGGTTCGTACCGCCAAGGGTGTTCGCCGCGCCGATGGCTCCGTTATCCGTTTCGACGGTAACGCAGCTGTCCTCCTCAACAATAAGCTCGAGCCGATCGGTACCCGTATTTTCGGGCCGGTTACACGCGAGCTGCGCACCGAGAAGTTCATGAAGATCGTCTCGCTTGCGCCCGAAGTGCTCTGAGCGGAGGCCAGAACATGAACCGTATCCGCAAGGGTGACAACGTCGTCGTCACCACCGGCAAGAACAAGGGACAGCGCGGCGACGTGCTGCGTGTCGACGGCGAGCGCGTTGTCGTCTCGAACGTCAACCTGGTCAAGCGTCACACCAAGCCGAACCCCCAGGCCAACCAGCCTGGCGGTATCGTCGAGCGTGAAGCTTCGATCCATATCTCCAACGTACAGCTCTTCAACTCCGCCACGAACAAGGGCGAGCGCGCTGGCACCAAGACGCTCGAGGACGGGCGCAAAGTGCGCGTGTTCCGTTCTGGCGAAGTCGTCGACGCGTAAGGAATCGAAGTCATGACCCGCCTTGAAACGTTTTACAAAGAGTCGGTAATGTCGAAGCTCACTGAGCGCTTCGGTTACCAGAACGTCATGGAAGTCCCGCGCATCTCGAAGATCACGCTCAACATGGGCGTCGGCGAAGCCGCCGGTAACAAGAAGATCCTCGAGAACGCGGTCGCCGATATGACCAAGATCGCCGGCCAGAAGCCGATCACGACGAAGGCCCGCGTGTCGGTCGCTTCGTTCAAGATCCGCGACGGTTGGCCGATCGGTTGCAAGGTCACGCTGCGTCGTGCCCAGATGTGGGAATTCCTGGATCGCCTGATCAACATCTCGCTGCCGCGTACGCGCGACTTCCGTGGTGTCTCGGGCCGTGCTTTCGATGGCCGTGGTAATTACAACTTCGGCATCAAGGAACAGATCATTTTCCCGGAAATCGACTTCGATCAGGTTGATGCGCTGCGCGGTATGGATATCTCCATCACCACGACCGCCAAGACCGACGAAGAAGCCAAGGCGCTGCTGGAAGCATTCAGCTTCCCGTTCCGCAACTGATTACAGGTAGAACATGGCTAAGACCTCGATGATCCAGCGCGATGTTAAGCGCACCAAGCTCGTCAAGAAGTTCGCTACCAAGCGTGCCGAACTGAAGGCGGTCGTCCTGAGCTCCACTGCCTCGTATGAGGAAAAGATGGAAGCCCAGACGAAGCTGCAGAAGCTCCCGCGTGATGCCAGCCCGGCGCGCCAGCGTAATCGCTGCGCCCTGACCGGCCGCCCGCGTGGCGTCTAYAGCAAGTTCGGCCTTGGTCGCAACAAGCTTCGCGAAGCCACCATGCGCGGCGATGTGCCGGGCCTGCGTAAGGCTAGCTGGTAAAAAACTCGCCATCGGCGGGGCAAGCTGTTATAGTCGTCGGTCTGCGCAACGCAGACC
>NZ_JBFUJE010000421.1:0-3459 GCF_056401535.1 Luteibacter sp. P4_E6
CGCTTGAAGTAGTCGCAATAGAACAGCGCCATGGAGGTGCCGTCCTTGTCGAACACTTCGAATACGCGCACATCCGGCTGATACACCGGGATGTCCTTGCGCTCCTTGAAGGTCAGCCCGTAGAGCTGGTTGGCCGCGTAGAACACACCGTTCTGCAGCACGTTGTCCAGCTCGAAGTACGGCTTGATCTGCGCTTCGTCAAGGTCGTACTTCGCCTTGCGGACCTTCTCCGCATAATGATCCCAGTCCCATGCCTGGACCTGGAAACCGCCCTTGTCCTGGTCGATCACCTGCTGGATGTCCCTGGACTCCGCGGTGGCGCGGGCGACGGCGGCCGGCACGAGACGCTCCATGAACTTCTCGGCAGCCGCCGGCGTCTTCGCCATCTGGTCGTCGAGTTTCCAGGCGGCGTAGTTCGGGAAGCCGAGCAGCTTCGCGCGGTCGGCGCGGACCTGGGCGATACGGGTAATGATCTCGCGCGTGTCGTTGGCGTCGCCGTGCTCGGCGCGCTCCCACGATGCCTTGAACAGCTTCTCGCGCGTGTCGCGGTCGTTCATGCCCTGCAGGGCCGGCTGCTGCGTGGTGTTCTGCAGCGTCACAACATATTTGCCGTCGAGCTTGCGGTCCTTCGCAGCGGCCGTCGCGGCTTCGATATCCGCGTCCGACATGCCGTCGAGCGCCTTCTTGTCGTCGACCACCAGCGCACCGGCCTTGGTCGCGGCGAGCAACACGTTGGTGAACTTGGTGCTGAGGGTGGACTCTTCCTTGTTGAGGTCCTTCAGCTTGGTCTTGTCGGCCTCGGACAGCTTGGCTCCGGCGTGCACGAAATCGTCGTAGGTCACCTGAAGCAGGCGGCCGGATTCCGGGTCGAGCTTCAGTGACGCCCGCTTCTCGTACAGGGCCTCGACCCGCTTGAAGAGCTTGTCATTGAGATAAATCGCGTCGCTATGAGCGGCGAGCTTCGGCGACTCGTCTTCGTCGACCTTCTGGAGGGTGTCGTTCGTGTTGGCACCCGTGAGTGCGCTGAACACGTTCTGGGCGCGCTTGAGCAGGACGCCCGACTTTTCCAGGGCGACGATGGTGTTGTCGAAGCTCGGTGCGTCTGCCGAATTCGCGATGGCCTCGACCTCGGCCAGCTGCTGCTTCATGCCTTCTTCGATCGCCGGCTGGAAGTCGGCATCCACGATCTTGTCGAAGGGCGGTGCCTGGAACGGCAGCTCGCTCTGGGTCAACAGCGGATTGACGTGCGCCGCCGGCGTAGCGGCAACCGCCGCCGTGGTCGCGGCCGACGCAGGCGCGGACCCTGCCGGCGCCGGTGCGACAGCCTTGTCGGCGTCATTCGACGAGGAGCAAGCAGCGGTAAGGGCGATCGAGGTGGCGATCACGAGGCTACGGACCTTCAGCATGGGCAACGAATCCCTGACGTGGGCAAAGCGGCCACTCTAGCGGCGCGAGGCCGTCAAGGACAACGGCCATCGGTCAGGGGCCTGGTCAGGGTTAGCGCGTGTCGCGCAGCTCCCAGCTCGAACCGATCAGCAGGTTCAGGCGATGCTTGACGATGCGCATGGGCAGGTTCGTCGTCAACTGCACGTCCGTACGGTCGTTCGATAGCTCACCCTTCGCCGAGGCGCTTCCGTCCGTGACGCCGAGGCCCGGATCGACCTCGTCCGGCTCGGGTTGCTTGGCGCGCCAGCGCTGGAACAGGCTGTCGCTGCGCATGGCATCGGCGATGTCGGTGGCCAGTTTTTCCGGGCCGATGCCCTCGAAGGAAAGCTCGGGGTCGGGGCCCTTGGCCTTGCTCATGTCTTTTACGGAGAGGAAATAGGTCGTCATGGGAATCTAGTTATTCCGGGGCGCGTGAATTTGCCGTCAGCCGAGCGCATCGAGGTCGAGCAAAAGCGCCGCTTCGCGCGGTGCCACGCGATGAGGAAGCACGCCCAGGCACGGCGCAGGCAGCAGATCGCGCAATGTCGCGATGTTCTCCTCGCGCAGCGGCATGTCCGATTCGATGACGTTGGCGATCCAGCCCGCGAGCCGGCAGCCATCCGCCACGATGGCCCTCGCGGTGAGGCGTGCGTGACTGATGCAGCCCAGGCGAATGCCGACCACGAGGATGACAGGCAGGTTCCAGCGGCGCGGGATGTCTTCGGTCGACATGCCTTCACCCAGCGGAACCATCCAGCCACCCACTCCTTCGACGATCACCCGGTCGTAGTCGCGGGCGAGCGCCTCGAAACCCGCGTCGAGCGGCGGCCACACGATCGGTTGCCCCGCACGCGCGGCGGCCAGGTGCGGCGCGACCGCCTCCTCGAGCGCGATGGGATTGACCCGATCGTACGGCGGCGCCGGTGAGCTCGCCGCCTGCAGGTCGAGCGCGTCCTGGTTACGCAGGCCCTCCGGGTGCCGGGCGGATCCGCTGGCGATCGGCTTCATGCCGGCCACGCGTTCACCTGTCTCGCGAAAGGCGTAGACGAGGGTCTGCGCGCCGTGGGTCTTGCCGATGCCGGTGTCGGTACCGGCCACGAAGAAGTGTCGTGACATGAGGCCTGGAGCCTTGCGGGGGCGGGGACGTGGCACCATACACGGTCCCAGATACCGAATTCACCGGATAACGTCATGTTCGAAGCCAAGGCCATCGCCACCGACGACAAAGCCACGCTGTACGCGGAGCTGGTCCAGCAAGCCCGGGGCCTGCTCGCCGGCGAACCGGACATGATCGCCAACGCGGCGAACTTCTCGGCCCTGGTGTTCGACGCCGTGCCGGACATCAACTGGGCGGGCTTCTATCTTTTCGACGGCAAGGAACTGGTGGTCGGTCCGTTCCAGGGCAAGCCGGCGTGCATCCGCATCGCGATCGGCCGCGGCGTCTGCGGCACCGCCGCGCAGACGCGCGAAACCCAGCTGATCCGGGACGTCCACGAGTTCGCCGGCCACATCGCCTGCGACGCAGCGTCCAATTCGGAGATCGTGGTGCCGCTGGTCAAGGCCGACGGCAGCCTGCTCGGCGTATGGGATGTGGACAGCCCGTCCGTCGCCCGCTTCGACGACGAAGACCGCAAGGGCATGGAAGCGCTTTGCCGTGTCTTCATGGCGACCCTGGCCTGAGCCAGGGCGTTCAAGCCGATGAGGGGCGGGTCAGAGCTCGTGCGGTCGCGGTGTTGCCAGTAGCTCCATGACACGTGCGCGGGCCTCTTCGACGCCGGTCTTGGCGCTCGAGGAAAACACCTGCGCCGTACCCGGCACGTTGGTGTCGCGGAAATGCTTGCGCATGGCATCCAGCGCTTTCTGGGCCTGGCTGCGCGAGATCTTGTCGGCCTTGGTCAGCAGCACATGGCAGGGCAGCTGGGTGTCGGCGCAGAACTGAAGCATCGTGGCATCGAATTCCTTCAGCTCATGGCGGATATCCACGATAAGCACGATGCCACGCAGGCTGCGGCGCATCTTCAGATAGGCATCGAT
>NZ_JBFUJE010000422.1:0-3453 GCF_056401535.1 Luteibacter sp. P4_E6
CGTATGGAGCCCGGCGTCTCGTCGGAGGACTGCCTCTACGCGGACCTCGGCATCGACCCGGGCTTGCTTGGCTGCCAGCATTTCGAGGCTACGCAATTCCTGCTGCACAAGCGCAATGTCGATCCGTCGGCCTGGTTRTTCCTCTGGCAGGTAGGCCAGGTAGGCGACCTCTCCCTGGGCAAGCGCGGCACCGGTGAGCCCTATCGCCAGATCCTCGTCGACGTGCTCGCCCGGCATTATCCGCTCGACCATCCGGTCATCATCTACAGCGTSCCGACGCTGCCGATCGAGGCGCCGTCCATTCGGCGCATCCGCCTGGCCGACCTTGCGGCGACGCACGTCAGCACATCGGACACCGTGGCGCTGGCTCCCGCCCGTGCGATGGTCCCCGATGCCGGAATCCGCAGCCGCCTGGAATCGCTGATGCGATCCGAGGCGGCTTAATGGTGGTTCCCTGACCTCACATCCGAAGGGACGGGCCAACCGGCTCATCCCTTCGGCCGAGTCCCTTTGGCTGGCTTTACACGACCGGGCCGTCTGGCGGTATCATCGCCGCGCGAGCGACCTCGTGGGGAGGAGACGCCGTTAAAGCCCGGCAAGTCCGGTGCGCAGGGGATGAGGTATGGGGAACGTTGTCGAGTTTCTGGCTCGCGTGGGACAGGATGCCGCCCTGCGTCACGCATCGGGCGAGCAGATGGCCGCCGAGCTCGAAGCCGCCGGTATCGCGCCGGAACTGAGCGCTGAGATCCACGCCGGCAACGCCGGTGGCCTTCGTTTGCTCCTCGGGCAGGGCGTGTTTTTTGCAGCGCTGATGCCGCCCGGCCCGGATGAGGACCGCGAAGAAGAGGACGATCGTCAGGACGACGAAGAAGATGAGGAAGGCGACGAGAAGCTTTCCCTGTCTTCCGAGTCGCACACGCGTCTCTGATCCGATGAGGCGGGCATGCCGCCAACTGCGATGGATGCTGGCGRTCGGTCTTCTGGTCGTCAGCGATCTCGTGGCCGGTGCAGCACCTTCGTCCCAGAACGGTGCGACTGTCGCGGCCGATTCTATCGAGGTGGCCGATACCATCAAGCTTGCGGACTTCCCGCGTTTCAGCGAGATGCTGTCGAAGCTGGACGCCAACGACGCCTCGCTCACCGACTACTCGCGCTGGAAGCTTCGTTACCTGCTTGGGTGGCGCGCGGTCTACCTTGGCAATTTCGAAGGTGCCCGAGTCCTTCTTGACGACGTTGCGGACAACGCACCGAACAATCTGCTGCGGTTCCGTGCCCTTGCCACGCTGGTAAATCTCCTGGGCGAAGGGCATCGCTACCAGGCGGCGTTCGTTCGCCTCAGCCAGCTTCAGGACATGATGCCGTCCATCAGGGACTCCAATGCGCGTTTTCAGGGCTTGGGCGAGGCATCCCAGCTACTGAGTGCCGCGGGCCAATACGATCAGGCCGAGGCGTACGCCAGGATGATGATCGACGACCCGCCGCCGGGCCAGAGCATCTGTAAGGGTGCGGAGCATCTGTTGCGTGCACAGCGCGACGCCAAGAAGATCGGCACGCTCGATCCCCTGTTCGCTCGCGCGATCGATGTTTGCATGGCTACCGGTGACACGTTGTTCGGGCAGATCATGCGTGGTGATATGGCCTGGATCTATCTCGCGCAGGGGCGGCCGGAAGATGCGGTTGCCTTGCTGACGCAGTATGGCGATGCGATGCGCCAGCTCAACTACGCCACGCTCTCGTCGGAAACGGACGGTACGCTTGCCCTGGCTTATTTCCGCCTGGGCAAAATGGCGGAAGCGCGCCGTTACGCCAATTCGGCGATCGCGCATTCGGTTAAAGGTGAGTACACCGAGGCTGTTATCGAAGCCTACGAAGTGCTCTATCGCGTGGAGAAGCAGGCCGGAAACGCTGCGGCCTCGCTCGCTTACCATGAGCAGTACATGGCGGCGGACAAGGCTTATCTCACCGATGTCGGAGCCCGCGGACTGGCGTTCCAATTGGTCGACCAGCAGGTGGCGGCCAAGAAGGCCGAAGTCGAGTCACTCAACAAGCAGAATGAAATCCTGCGTCTGAATGGCGCGCTCGATCGCAAGGACGTCGAAACCAGTCGTCTTTATATCGTCATTCTCGCTGCCAGCCTTGCGGCCATCGTCTGGTTGGTTCTTTGGCTGCGCCGCTCACAGATGCGTTTCATGAAGCTGGCGCGTCGTGACGGCCTGACAGGTATCTGCAATCGGGAACACTTCGTCGAGCAGGCCGATCGAGTGCTTGCCTATGGGGCGCGTTCCGACCGTGGGCTCTGTCTGATCCTGTTCGATCTGGATCACTTCAAGAACGTCAACGATACCTACGGTCATGCCGTAGGCGACGAAGTGCTTAAGCGTGCGGTCGATGTCTGCCATCGTGCCTTGCACGCCTGCGATGTGTTCGGTCGTCTGGGTGGTGAGGAGTTCGCGGTCCTGTTGCCCGATTGCAGTCCGGCACAGGCACGCGCACGTGCTGAACAGCTGCGGTTGTCCATCTCGGCGACAGCCTCTACGCCGACGCGTCCCGAGCTGGCGGTGACCGCGAGCTTCGGTGTCTCATCCACGTTGCAATGCGGCTTCGAGTTGCACCGGCTGCTTGTGGTTGCCGATGCGGCGCTTTATCGGGCGAAGCGGGCAGGGCGCAATTGCGTCTTCATGGGCGACACCGGTGATATTCCGGATTCGCCCTACCTGGCCGAAGCGCGTGGGTAGTGTGGGAGCCGGCTATGCCGGCGATGAGGGTCACCGCCACCTGGCTATCGCCGCTGAAGCGGCTCCCACAGGGTCACCGCCACCTGGCTATCGCCGCTGAAGCGGCTCCCACACTATCAGGCATAAAAAAAGGCCGCTTTCGCGGCCTTCTTTTTACCCGTCGCAGCTAAAGATTAGCGCTGACGAGCCTTGAAACGGGGGTTGCTCTTGCAGATCACGAACACTTTGCCGCGACGGCGAACGACTTTGCAGTCACGGTGACGCGACTTCGCGGACTTCAAAGAGGAAAGCACCTTCACGGCTAGCTCCTGAAACTTTAAGGACAAGGAAAAACGGAATTGTAGCGATCCGCTCGGCGTTACGCAAGCGCCGGGAAAGATTGACCTTTCAGGCAAGGCCAAGCGCGGTACGTGCTTCGCGCACCGTGCGCAGGAAGCTATCGAGCACGGGAGACGTATTGTCCACGCGACTGGCTACAGCAAGCAACAGGTGAGCTTCCGGATCGTCCACCGGCACGAAGGCCACGCCGTCCAGGTGGACGGCGCGCAGCGAGCCCGGCACGAGTGCCAGGCCCAGTCCGGCGGCCACCAGTGGCAGCAGGGAAGGGATCTGCTGCGCTTCCTGGCGAACGTTGGGGCGGAATTTCGCCTTATTCGCCAGCAGCATCAGCCTGTCGATCAGGGTCGCCGCATGGGCGCGGGGCGGGGCGACGAAGCGC
>NZ_JBFUJE010000423.1:0-3447 GCF_056401535.1 Luteibacter sp. P4_E6
GTGCTGCTCAACGAGCTGGACGAACTGGAAAAGCTCGGCGTCGATCAACTGCTCGAACGGCGTTACAAGCGCCTGCGCGGCTACGGCGCCTTCACCGAAGGCTGAGCCCCGTCACACCGCGCGGGGTAACATCGGCCTTCCATGCCCCGCCCGCGGATAGAATCATGGCCAACGATGTCACCGATAAACTCGCCGTCCTCATCGACGCGGACAACGCGCGCCCGGCGATCGTCGACGGCCTGCTCGCCGAGGTCGCAAAGTACGGCACCGCGCACGTAAAGCGCATCTACGGCGACTGGACCGGCCCCCATCTCACCGGCTGGAAGACGGCATTGCTGGATCACTCCATCCAGCCGATCCAGCAGTTCGCCTATACCTCGGGCAAGAACGCCACCGACTCGGCGATGATCATCGATGCGATGGACCTGCTCTACTCCAACCGTTTCGACGGTTTCTGCATCGTCTCCAGCGACAGCGATTTCACGCGACTGGCGTCGCGCATCCGCGAAGCCGGCCTCATGGTCTACGGCTTCGGCGAGCAGAAAACACCCAAGCCCTTCGTCTCTGCCTGCGACAAGTTCGTCTACACCGAAGTGCTCGTCGGCACGGTGGAAAATGAAGCCTCCGAGCCACCGGTGCAGCGTACGGCGCACGAACTGCGCGGCGACACCAAGCTGGTCAACCTGATCCGCAACGCCATCGACGCCGGCTCCGACGAGAACGGGTGGGCCAGCCTCGGCGCCATCGGCAGCATCATCAACAAGCGTTCGCCCGAGTTCGACTCACGCAACTACGGTTACTCGAAGCTGAGCGGCCTGATCAACGGCGTCGGCCTGTTCGATGTCGAGGAACGACAGCTCGGCAACGCCCGGCACCTTTTCGTTCGTCTCCGCGCCAAGGGCAAATGAATATCTCGCTGATCGATCACCTTGCCCTCGCGCTGGACGACGTGCCGGGCGTGCCGCTGGTCGTTGCCTTCAGCGGAGGGCCCGACTCCACGGCGCTGCTGCATGCGCTGGCCGGCCAGATGCCACGACCACCGCTGCGTGCGCTTCACGTCGACCACGGCCTGCACGCTGACAGCGCGACCTGGGCGGTGCACTGCCGCCGCATGTGCGATTCGCTCGGCGTGCCGATCGACGTGGTGCGGGTAACGGTCGACCTCACGCGCGGCGAAGGGATCGAAGCCGCGGCGAGACGCGCACGCCACGACGCGTTTGCCTCGGCGCTGAAACCCGGCGAACACATCGTGCTTGCCCACCATCGCGACGACCAGATGGAGACCGTCCTGCTCAAGCTCATGCGCGGCGCCGGGCCCGATGGCCTGGCCGGCATGCGGCCTATGCGTCCGCTTGCAGCCGGCGTGTTGTGGCGGCCACTCCTGGACCTGCCACGTGCCGCCCTGCTCGACCATATCGCCGCAAACGGCTTATCCACCCTGCACGATCCCTCCAACGACGACCCGCGCATTGCGCGTGGTTACCTGCGCGCCACCGTCATTCCCGCCCTGGTCGACCAGTGGCCCCAGGCCGCCATCAGCATCACCCACAGTGCACGCCTGTGCCGTGAGGCCGCCGACGGGCTACGCGAGGGCTGGATCGAAGCCCTCGATCGCCTGCGTCGTGACGAGAACACCCTGGACGCCCGTGAATGGCTCGACCTGCATCCTGCATGGCGCGCGCCCCTGCTCGATCACTGGCTGCATGCAGCCAGCCTGAGCGCGCCCACCACGGCACAGCGGGATGCGCTGGAGCGGCAGATTCGCGAGGCCTCGGCGGAACGCCTTCCTCTCGTCGGTTGGCAGGACACGGAAGTCCGGGTCTGGAAGGGTCGCTTGTGGGCCATGCCGCGCTGCCAGCCGTTCGACGAGGCGTGGTCGGCCCCCTGGCACGGTGAGCCGCTGGCGCTGCCAGGCGGTGGCATGCTCACCCTGGGCACCACGCGGCTGCCCGAAGCACTCACGGTGCGCTACCGCCGCGCCGGTGATCGTATCCGCACGGCCGGCAACCACATCACCAAGGAACTGCGCGATCTCTTCCAGGAAGGCGCGGTGCCACCCTGGCGGCGGCCACGCATGCCACTGCTGTGCGAAAACGGCAGCCTGGTGGCCGTCGCGGACCGCTGGTTCAGCGATCGTGGCAAGGCGCTGTTCGACGCCGCGGGGTCCCTGCCGAGGTGGCAGCATGGCGTTTCCGATTGATCAAAAAGGCCATGTGAGCTAATTTTGCGGCCATGCCGAAGTCCCCTGCCCCCGCCGCGCCCGCCTCATCCATTGCCGAATTCGAGCACTCGCTCGACGAACTCGAGCAACTGGTCACGCGCATGGAAGGCGGCGACATGAGCCTCGACGAATCGCTCAAGTCGTTCGAGCGCGGCATCGGCCTTTACCGGCACTGCCAGACAGCGCTGGAGCAGGCGGAACTACGCGTGCGCCTGCTGCTCGACCCCGAAGCCCCCGAGACCGCCGAACCCTTTGACTCCCATATCGACTGACCTGCCAGCGCCGCTGAAGGCGCTGGTCGGCCGGGCTGACGACGCGCTGGCGCGCGCACTGCCCGGCGGTGACCTTCCTCCCGTGGAATTGCATGGCGCCATGCGCTACGCCGTGCTCGGCGGTGGCAAGCGTCTGCGCCCCTTGCTTGTCTACGGCGCGGGGCATGCCCTCGGCCGTGACGACGGCGTGCTCGACGCGCCGGCCTGCGCCGTGGAGATCATCCACGCGTATTCGCTGGTGCACGACGATCTGCCGGCCATGGACGACGATGCCCTCCGCCGTGGTCAGCCGACCTRCCATGTCGTATACGGCGAAGCCATGGCCATCCTTGCGGGCGATGCCCTGCAGGCGCTGGCATTCGAGATCCTCGCCACGCCTTACGGTGAGCGCGACGACCCGGCGGCACGCATCGCCATGTTGCGCGCCCTGGGCGCTGCCTGCGGCGCCGAGGGCATGGCCGGTGGTCAGGCTTTCGATCTTTCGGCGGTAGGTCAGAAGCTGTCACTCGTTGAACTCGAGCGCATGCACGCCTACAAGACGGGCGCCCTGATCCGCGCGTCGGTGCGCCTCGGCGCCCTGGCGGCCGGCTGCACCGACCCCGAACTCCTGACCCGCCTGGATCGCTACGGGCACGCCGTGGGCCTGGCCTTCCAGGTACGCGACGATATCCTCGACGTGGAAGGCGAATCCGCCGTGATCGGCAAGACCGCCGGCAAGGACGCTGCCGCCGACAAGCCAACGTTCCCCTCGATCATCGGCCTGCCCGCTTCCCGCGAACGCCTCGATACCCTCGTCCGCGACGCCCTCGAAGCCATYGAACCGCTGGGCACGCGAGGCGAATACCTCGCCGACCTGGCACGCTATTCGGCGCAACGCGCTCACTGAAGGGAGCCGCGAGGGGCAAGGCCCTTGGGGCCGCGGCGCGGCTCTTCGAGACGGGCCGTAGCTCCTCT
>NZ_JBFUJE010000424.1:0-3425 GCF_056401535.1 Luteibacter sp. P4_E6
CCGTTACCGGCAGCGCATGACTCGACTGGAACCTCGCCACGGCTGTCTGAGTCGCCACGTCGTAAACGCCGTGGGTGGTCAGCGGCTCGCCTGCCATGTCGCGGATACCGAGCGTGTTGAGGTTCTTCTGGAGCGTGCGGATGGCGTTGTCGTCAGCTTGCTCGAAGGCGGTAGCCTGCGAGGGCCTCACGACAGGCGCGGGCTGTACCGGCGCGGAAGCCGAAGGTTCGAGCGCGAAGGATTTTTCTCTCGACAGGGGCGCTTCCTGCTCTCGACCGACAACCGCCTCCCTCTCGATATTGAGCATGTGCAACTGCTTATTTGAAGCCTCGAGCGGAACCTCGAGAGCTTTCAGCGCATCGATGCTCGCCGTCCTGGATCGAGGATTGTTGATGTCATCACCGAAAACCTCATACGCCTGGAGTGTCGGTCGCTCCGGGCTGAATTCCTTACCGAACCGGACATCCTCGATGGCCGTCATGTCACTGCGCTTGGCCTCGATGACGAGGCCTGCGGTCAGCTGGTCGACCTGACCACGATTAAGGCCAATGCCTGCGCGAGCATGTAACTCCATAAGCTGCACGCTGGCCGAGCGATACATGCCGTGATCGGGATGCGTCGGATCGCTGAGCTCACGGATGGCATCGGGGCCATGGACGCCCACGAGATATCGGGGGCCGATCTGCGAACCAATATTGGGGTCGAGCGGATCGGGCGGCGCGCAGAGAATGATCTTACGCTTGTCGTTACAGTGCGGCGGCGACGCCTGCGAGCCCATGATGTCGCGGTAGCCATAGTCACTGAATTCCGAAGTGCTATAGATGAGCAAATGATCTTCGGACCGATGGATCTGGAACATCTCGGGATCGGTTGGCACCAACATTCTATGTACTAACGGCTTATCGCTAAGCGCGTTCAGGTAGTCGGCCACGATGTTGAAGGTAAGAATCGAAAGGCCGTCACGATGGTAACTGCCACCGATATCCGAGTGAGCGCCGGGTACGGTGACGCCGACGAACCGACCGTCCGCCGAGCGACCAGGCCGGATAATCTGGGTGGATGGAAACGCATTGCGACGCTCGTCACGGGCAGTAATTTGTATTCCCGTTACCGTGGAGCTAGTGGGCTGCCGATCATAGTTGTTCGGCACACCTGTCCCGACGGGATCGAAGAGGATTTCGCCCATAGCGATCCGGCCAGGCGCACGCAGGGGCGCAAGGTTCCACTTGACGATATCGGGGCCGAACGCCTGGTGGATGACCTCTCTTCCCTCAGGGTTCTGGATACCCATCTCCTGAACTTTGCGCAGGAATCCGGCGGCCTGCTCTGCACCGCGACTGAAACCGGTAGCCATCAGTCTGATATCAGCGTTCGGATCCGCCTTTAGCCACTCGTGGGCGCGCTCACAAAATTTAAAGTACATCCATTCAATTCGCTCTTCGTAGGATGCCCCCGTGGCTCCGTCGAGCGTCCTGGCGAGAATATCCTCCTGCGTGCCGGCGCCTTTGATGTACTCCGCATGCAACCGAGGATCGACACCGCCCACGTGTCGTAGCTGAAGATGCAGCTTGCCGATGTTCGTCGCATGCTCCGGGTCCGCCCAAAGGTCGTTTCCCGTACCATCGAAGTTTGCAATGTATAGACGTGAGCGAGGGTCAGACGAGCTAAACATGTGCGGAACGGACAGACCTCCAACTTCCTGAGCCGCCTTTGCGTACAGCTTTCGATCAGCTGCCATCACTGGGTCCGTTCTCACGGCATCTTGCAGACGACCACGAATGTCGCGCTTATGCTTTTCCACCACGTCCATGTACTCTAGTTAAAATGTGTGTGAATACGCCACGATCGGATCGGTTCGAAGGTTGCTGAACCTGTTTGTAGGATCGATGGGGTGAAGTAGGTAGATCCATGCTTTCATGTAGACATGTATAGAGCGGCCCTCAACCACCAGAACGATATCTGGAGCGCCGGGAGGCACGCGGAGGTTTACGTCGTTGACGTCCAGATCAGGCGCATAGCGAACCGTTCGAGAGCGAAATATCTCGCCGAGATCGATCTTCTCGTCATGATTCGTGCCGTCCTTCGACGTCCATACAACGCGAGCAACTGAAGGAAACTCGAGGTTCCCCCAGCCACCCGAAAGATTGTTTCGATCGCGCTCAGTGAATGAGCCGCTCGGCGATCCGCTATTCACAATGTAGGCGTTGCCGTAGAGCACGCGACACCTCAGCGTGTCGAAACACCTGGCGCCGAAGCTGTGGTCGTAGAACGGGATTTTCAGCACCCCATTTTCGACCTTCGACTTCATGTGCCACGACTTGATTCCTGAATGACACCCGCTCGTCACCGTCATGGCAGCTGCCATGGCCAGATATTTCATATCCATTGTTTCTTCCTCCCTTATATCGTCGCCATTCGTTTCAGCATTCGGTGGCGCAATGGCTAATTCGGGCCTCCGTTTGACCCCCAACGGAACGCCGCCCGC
This sequence comes from Luteibacter sp. P4_E6, assembly GCF_056401535.1. Classification (NCBI taxonomy): domain Bacteria; kingdom Pseudomonadati; phylum Pseudomonadota; class Gammaproteobacteria; order Lysobacterales; family Rhodanobacteraceae; genus Luteibacter; species Luteibacter sp. P4_E6. The sequence goes on from NZ_JBFUJE010000424.1 coordinate 2,486, forward strand.
CGGCAACGGACCGAGTTCACGACGCGTCTGCGCATTGACTATCTCGACATCGCGTAACAGCTGGAGGTCGTAGGGCCGATCTGCAGCGGTTAGCCGATGTACGACCTGTAGCGACGAAGGGCGCACGCCTTCGTCCTCATCGAACCCGTCATTTGCCACGGTCGCTCGCGTCGGTCCGATCATGCGGCGCGAGCTCGCTTCGGCGACTCAGTGAATGGATCCGTCGATTTCGGCCCGCCCGATGTCGTCAGAGCCATCGATTGCGATTGCGGTTGCGCTTGCGGTTGCGGTTGCGCCTGCGTCTTGCGTCGAACGGCCACGGGCGGAACACCCGCACGCTCCTTGAACATCTTGTCCTTGAAGAACCAGTTCTTCCTGGCTCGTATCGGTTTGCACCCCTCGTAGAAGATCAACTCCTCGTCGGCCGGCAACTCCTTGATCTCCTGTGGCAACAGCAAGGCGCGGCGCTCTTCGCTGTGGCTGGTCGACACCTGGTGAGAGCCGTTGCCTCGACTGGTGTTCCTATGTTCCTTGCGCACCGTCTTGAAGCCGAGCATCTCGCTGTACTGGTTGGCGTCGCTCTGCTCACGCGGCGCAAAGACGATCTGCGCACCGTGGTTGGTGATGAAGTTCTCGGCATCGTGGTCGCCGTAGGCGGCACGCAGCTGGGCACGGCTCTGTACGATGCATAGGTCGCGCACGCCGTAACTGGCGGAGATGGAGATACGCTTGGCCCAGACGTCCACGCGACCCATGGCCGTGAACTCGTCCATGAGCATCAACATCTGGTACTTGAGGTCGGGCTCTTCGCCGAGCTGCTTGCCGAGGTTATTGCCGATTACCGTACTGAAGAAGATGTTCAGCAGCTTGCCACTTTCATCCAGCTTGTTCGTTGGGATGATGACGTAGAGCGTGGTCAGCTTCTTCCGCAGGCTGGTGA
>NZ_JBFUJE010000425.1:0-3413 GCF_056401535.1 Luteibacter sp. P4_E6
GGGCTGGACAGGCATCAAACGCAGGTGGCGTCAGTTCTAAGCGCGCGCCGAAGGCCGATTGGCGCGGGCGGGGCAGAGCGGGCTATGCTCCGGCGGGATGTCCGCCTTCGACTCATAGTGGACCTTGCTATCTTTACGCCTTCACAGGGGAGGATCGGGATGAGCTGGATTAGTCGACTGAAATCGTCGCTTGGTTCTAAGAATGTAGACGTTGAGAAAAAGATAGTTGATGTGGCATCAATCCGTTACTCGATGCCGACGGTTGCTTCCGATGTCCTGACCTTCGTCGTGCCTACGCAAGCATCATTTGATGGGGCGCCACAGTTCCACGAAGACGAGTGGTGTCAGATCGAATTCCTGCCTGCGGCCGACCTAAAAGAGCTCCAGACCACCCTTGCCGAGTACAAGATTTTTTGAGGCGACCCATCGATTGCAGTATGGGTGGTCTCAGATATTCGCTCGCAGGTTGACTAGAACTGCGCTCATCGAGGGAACAGGTGCTGTCGACAAATTGGCGGCGTTGTTCGGGACAACTCCAATCAACGCGCCAATCCTGACGACCGCATCTCGACCGCTTGGACAGGTTGAAAACGGTTTTGCCATCAAGCCATTGTCAGACGTGCTGCTCTACGGCGTAGTGGACAAACGCGGCATCACTGCGCTTGGTGCAATGATTCAAGGAGACGACAGGCAGCTCTCTCAGGTGTTCGCCAAATTGCACTCGTCTCTTGGATTCATACTGGTCGACTGGCGCCAGCAACTTGCTTTCTGCTCGGTTGGTCTGGACGGAACCTTTGCGATTTGGCGTCCATGAGTGCTTCAAATGCTTCTTCAATGCTGTGCAATGTGTCAACGGCCTGGGCGATTCTCCATTTACCCATGACATGGACCTAATCCATTCGACAGGGCAGGGCGATTAGGGATGGTTATCGGGGGTAGAGCAAACGTCCGCTTTCGACCCATAGCAGACACCGGAATCGCTGACGCGTCCTTTGCGCGACAACGCGAACGGCCGAGCCAGATTGCCCTGGATCACCGGCACGCAGATCGACACGGTGCCCCCGGGCTTCGGTGCGCGCTCCCCTTCACATGTAGGGTTGCAAGCAACCTATCTGCCGTCCACTCTGTACGTCGGGGTGGCTAGCGCAAATGCGGGCGTCGTATTCCTAATGGTGGGTGACATTCTCAGGTAGACTAAAGTGAACTAATGTGTACACGGCAAAGTTGCTTCAGAGGTACACCGCCTAGGTCTGCGAGCACTTCTACGAGATCAGGCCGGATGAGAATTTCGGCGCCGACCAGTGCATGCGCCTCAACGCCGTACCCGTTCGATCGCACCCGCCAGGTGCGCATGACTACGGCGGGGTTGCCCGAAGCGTCGCTCCACCGCAATGCTTCCCCTTGGGGAGACGGGGTCAGCTCGTTGGTGAGGCGCAACAGCTGCGGGGGGATCAAAAGCAGGGCCTGTCCTAACCAGTCGTCGATATGGTCGCTGCGCATGGGCTGCGGGCTGTCGATATCGATGATCGAAGGTGAATCCGGCAGGTCCCACCACTCGTTGCTCAGGCCGGGTGCCATCGGAGCGGCTTTGTCCGGCACGACCGCACCGTCGGGTACATAGACAGCCGCAGCAAAAGCCTGCGCGACGTGATCCGCCTCTAAGTAAGTCTTGTCGTCCCGGCGATAGAAGGACGTCTCGTACCAGGCAGCACGAATCCATTTAGGATATGGACTTGCATCATGTGGAAGACGTTCCAAGTCACTCAGCCCCGGGCGCGCGGACTGCGCTGGGTCACGAGCCGGTCGTGGCACGCGGCTGGCCTCGAGCGCCAAATGTAGTCCCGTGCGCGGTAGGATCCAGCGCAACACATCGCCGTCGTCAGGGTGCGGGGCAGTGTGTTCGCTCGACGTGTCGATCAAGCGTGCGAGAACCTCGTCCATCGCAGCGACATACAACTCGGTAGGCCAGTTCAGCACATCGGCGCGGGGCACCACATCGCGACTGCGCCCTCGCGCAAGCTCTAATCGCTCGTTGACGAATTCTTTAGTCGCCTCTGCCTGAGATGCCGGGTCGCTCAGGCGACGGAGGATGTGCTCGGGCAGGTCGGGCCACAGCTCAGTGAGCGCTGCAAGACCATCGCCTCGGGTCGCCAATTCGAACAAGGCGCGCGCCCAGGGTCGAATGGCGAGCTCTGGTTCGGAACTCCCACAATGGCGCGCAGCCTCAGGCTGCCCAGCACGACCGAGCAGGCGACGGGCCAACGACGCCACGGCCCAAGAATTTCCACGGGCGTGCTCATGGAGCAGGGGACTCAGCGCGTGGATGAGCTCCTCGGGGCATAGTGGCAGCTCGTCAAGGACCTGAAGGATCAACTGCAGGCTGGATACGCATGTGTCGCGCGATAGTGCGCGTGATAGCGCGGGCGTGAATAGCGTCGGTCGAATCGCGACCAGCCGACGGAAGGCACCCAGTGCTGCCTTCTTGCGGTTGAGGCCGGGGTCGCTAATGCGAGCCACGAGCAGGGCGGCCAACGCTTCGTCATTTGACCATGCCGGACGACCCGCGGCCACCAAGGGCTCGAAATACAGCGCCGCTCCTGGTAGCGGCAACCGGGCGTTAATGATCGCAAATGCTTGCCACCACGCCGCCTGCGCGACGCCGGGCTCGCCCCATCGAGCTAGCTGCTCGACCAGATGGCGAGAAACACCAAAATACTGGCCGCCGCGTAATTTCTCGGCGACCTCCTTCGCTAGGGTCGCCTTCGCCAAGCCCGCATTGAGCTGCATCGCGTGGTCAAGCAGGAATGAGCTCTCCAGCCCGCCCATCGTCCGCCAACCGCCGCCACCGCGAACACTAGTGTAGGCAAGGGTGTACGCCAGAGCCGCCGCGTCGCTATCGCCGCTTCGCTCAAGACATTCCGCCAAGAGCGGCAACGGGTGCTCCGACTGCCTGGACCAGCTGGGTGTCTCGCGCGCGAGCAGGTAGAGCAAGCGGTGAGCCTCGGTAACTTCCCCGCGCGTGAGCATGTCAGGCAGGCGGTAGGAAAGGGGCAAGACGAGGGCCTGCACCGAATCCCGGTCGAGTTCAACCACATTGAGGGCCGAGCGGATGCCGACGACCAGTTCGTTGATCCGCGCGTCGGGTACGAAGACCGGTGCACGGGCTATMCTCTTGGCCCCAAGCGGGCTGGCGGGGGTGTTCCGAAGACGCGGAGTGTTGGATGGTACCGATGCGGCGGGAGGGACGATCCACGGCAAGTTGTATTGCACGGCGAATTGTTGCAGTACGTCCAGCCCGCCCTCGCGATGTCGTCGGCTGTCATCAGCAACTTCTGCGCAGAGCCGGATGAATCGATCGCAGACCTCGGTCGACGCGTGCGACGACATTGCTGCCAGTGGCAGCAGGCGCTGCT
>NZ_JBFUJE010000426.1:0-3412 GCF_056401535.1 Luteibacter sp. P4_E6
CGATGGTCACGTTCTTGCCCACGATGGTCGTGCCGGTCTGGCTGAGAACGGTGCCGTCTGTGATATGCACGTCGTTGCCGGCGCTCATGGTCACGCTGCCGTCGGTACTGCCAACGAGGCTACCCGTGTAGCTGACCTCGTTGTCGACGTAGGTAGTGCCCAGGCTCTGGTTGCCGATCATCACGCTGAGCCCACCGCCGTTCATCAGGCCGGTGTGGCTCTTGCTGCTGGTGTCGGTCTCGCTATAAGTGTCCTTGCCGGCGGCGAGCGTCAGGTTATTGCCTGCAGCCAGCACGACGTCGTGCGTGGCGGCCACCTGCGCCGCCGTTGCGGTCAGGTCGTGACCGGCGGCTACGGTGACGGTGTCCCCGGAGAGGAGCGTTCCGACGCTCGTGGTCTGTTCAATGCTCTGCGTGTGCTTGTTGCCGCGTTGCTCCGGATCGATCGAACCGAAGCGTGTTGCGCTGGTATTGATCACACTCGACGATGTCTTGCTGTAATCGTGTTCCTCGGTGTGTACAGATTGACCCGCGGACAGGTTGACATCATGGCCCGCCGACAAGGCAATGGCCTGAGTGGCCGTCACCTGGGCCGCCTGCGCAGTGAGGTCGTGGCCCGCTGCCAGCGTCACCGAGTTTCCGTTAATCGTCGCGCCGACCGCGTTGCTGTCGCTGACGCTGTCGTGAATATGCGTACTGCTGCTGGAGAGGAAGCCGCTGCTCGAACGCTTGGTATCCACCGAAGCGCTGTGGTTTTCCTGGGCGCTGTTGAGCGTGAGGTCATTGCCTGCACCTAGGGCTACAGCACCGCTGGCGCTATTCACGGTGGCCGCCGTCGCCGTGAGGTCATGCCCGGCAATCACGGTAACCCCATTCGTACCCGTCAGACTCGTGCCCCTGACCGTCTCATCGCTCGTCGACTTGTTCGTAACGGTGTGCCCGTCGATGTCGAGATCCGTCGTACCGCGTCGATCCGTCACAGCGTTGAGAGTGAGGTCATTCCCAGCCGTCAAAGCCAGCTGGTTACCCGCCCCAAGCTGCGCACCATCACTGGTGAGATTGTGTCCCGCCTGAAGGACGAGGTTCCCGCCCGCATTGATCGCACTCGTCGCATACGTCACCGCGGACTCGCCGTGCGATGCCGTCTCGCTCCGCGTGGCATGACTCTGCGCGGCCAGCGTCAGATCGTTGCCGGCAACCAGCTGCGCATTGCCGCGCGCGTGAATCGTGCTGGCCGTGGCGGTCAGGTCATTGCCAGCCATCATCGCGAGGTTGCCGCCCGCCTGGATCGGCGCTACGTTCGTCGTGAGGTCGCGCCCGGCCATCAGCATCGCGTCGCCGGTTGCGGTGATCGCTCCGGTGTTGGTGAGGTCCCGGCCTGCCTGCACGGATATGCTCTGCGCGGAGAGCGTGCCGGCATTGATCACATCGCCGCGCGCGGTAACGGCCAGCGTGCCGCCGCTCTGCAGTGCGCCGGTGTTGATTAGCGTATCGGCTGAGAGCAAGGTGCCATGGTCGCTGGAGATCATCCCCTCGTTGGTCAACGTCGTGCCGGACTGGATCGCCACCTGGTCGCCGGCGATCAGCGCGCCCTGGTTCTGCAGGTGGTCCGCCGTCGCCTTGGACAGATACACCACGGGCGAGAGCACATGCTGTCCATCGACCACCGTGTCCACCAGCCAGACGATGTCCGACTGCAAGGCGGCGATCTGCGTGGACGTCAACGGTGCGCCGAGGGTCAGACCCAGCTGTGCGGCCTGCGCAGCCGCATTGCCCATCAGGGCGGTGTACTGCGACATGGCATCGCCGGTACCGGTCAGGTTGCGCCGACCGGTCAGCTGCAGGATCTGGTCCAGCACCAGGTTCTGTTCGTAGTAACCGTCACCCAGGCGCTTCTGGATATTCGCCGGGTTGTCGCCCAGCGCCTGCAGCAGATAGTCCGAGCTGGTGACCGGACCCGTGGCGAACCGTGGCGCCGTGGTCATCAGGAACGGCGCACCTGCGTCGGTGTGCTGCTGGACCATGGCGTTGTTGGGTGGCGTGTAGCCCGACAGCGGATGCGAGGCGGCGCCGACGGTTTGGCCATTCCCTCCGCCCGGGCCAATCAGAGCATTACCCGATGTCCCGCCGGCCGTCGTGGTCCCGGTGGCGAACGCGCCGGTCGCACTGGCCATGCTCAGGTTTCCTGGCCCCGCGATGGGGCCCAGCGACGGCCCCCCGATTTCCGTGTTGCTCACCTGGGCAGCGGTCACGTTCACGGTGCCGCCCGCGGTGATCGAGGCCGTCAGGCCCGGACCCGCGTTATAGGTGATCCACGACGGCGCACTCCCCGCCAGGAGGTTTACGGTCGCGCTGCCAGTCGTGGTGGGCTGCCAATTGTTGTAGCCGGCCAGCGTCCAGACGTGATTGCCACCGTCGATTTCCCAGATGCCGATCTGCTGATCGACGGTTTCCTTGACGGTGCCGGTCGGCACCCAGCTCTGGTTGATCACCGCACCCATGCCGGTCTGGCCGGTGGTGGGATTGACGATCGTGAGGTTCCGCCCGGCGGCCAGCTGTGAATTGGCATTGAGTACGGCGCCGGTGAGGTTCACATCGACACCGGCGGTCATCACGCCGGCCGCGGTCGCAAAATCCAGCACCGTCACGGACACCAGGGTGTCTTTGACCACTGCCTGCAAGTCATCGGCGAAGATGTTGTGCGAGTCGTGGTCCGGATCGGGCTGGTAGCCCTTGCACCACTGGTCGCCATTCTTGCCGGGCGTACCGAAGGCACTGCTGCCGCAATAGGCCTCCAGCACGGCAATCTGCGAGGCATCGAGAATCTGCGACGCCGGCGTACCCGGCGGCGGAAGACCGTTCGGATTGATCTCGTCCGAGCGATAGATCGGAACCGTCGTGGTTGTCGTGTTCTGCGCCTGCTCGGCAGGCGTCAGCGCGATGTCCTTCGTCTGGAAGTAACGCCGCTGGTTGGTGATCTGCTGCGCGGTAACGGTGAGGTTGCCCTGGGCCTGGATCCAACCAGAGCTGTTCAGCAGGGTCCCTGCCGCGTTGCCCGCGGCGTCTCCCGCGATATTCAGATTGCCGCCGCTATACAGCTCGCCATCGAGGTTGGCGAGGTTGCCCACCCACAACGAGAGCTGATTGGACGCACCGATGAACCCTTCGCCATAGTCGACCGGGGCCAGAGCGGTACCCAGGTCGCGACCATTGGTGAGGCTGGCGGCCTTCAGGGTCACTGTGTCGCCCAGAATGTTACCGGTGTTGGTGAGGCGATTGGCCGATGCCGTCAGGGTGTCGCCTTCGAGCGTGGCGCCTTGCTGGTTGTCCAGCGTGCCACCGACAACGATGTTGGCCACGCCCGTATGCGCCGTGTTGCTGCCGTTGATCGTGGCGCCGTTCGTGTTGACGAG
>NZ_JBFUJE010000427.1:0-3384 GCF_056401535.1 Luteibacter sp. P4_E6
CAGATGACTCAGCCGCTCGAAGTTGCTCGGCGCGCCCACATCAGATGACTCAGCCGCTCGAAGTTGCTCGGCGCGCCCACATCCATCGCATTGGCGATCGTCGCCACCGCGTCCCGCGCCTGGTACGGCTTCCCGGCAAAGAACTCCGGCAGCGTATCGTTTGCGTTACACGCGAACACCACATCGCCAATCGGCAACCCGATTTCGCGTGCCCACAGGCAGGCAACGGCGTTGCCGAGATTCCCGGTTGGCACGATGACATTCATCACGCCATCGGCGTTCAGTGACGCATGCCCGAAGTAAGCCATCTGCGGCAGCAGGCGCCCGAGGCTGATGCTGTTCGCCGAGGACATCGGCACGTCGGCCTGCAAGGCGGCATCGCCGAGTGCGCCCTTCACCATGCGCTGGCAGTCGTCGAAACTGCCTTCCACACGCAGGGCGCGCACGTTACCGCCGAAGCTGCCGAGTTGGTGCGCCTGGCGTGGCGAGACGCGGTTGTCTGGGTAGAGAATCGCGACGCGCACGCCGGGCAGGTTGTGGAAAGCGGCGCCGACGGCCGCACCGGTATCGCCCGACGTGGCTACGAGGATGGTGAGTGGGCGATCGCTGTCGCGGCGCAGGCGGCTCAGGCAAGCCGCGAGGAAGCGCGCACCGAAGTCCTTGAATGCTGCGGTGGGCCCATGGAAGAGCTCCAGCACATGAGCGCCTTCGATCTTCAACTCGCGACGCGGTGCCGGAAAGGCGAACGCTTCGGCGCAGATCGCCGGCAGATCGTCTTCGAGCGGATCGCCCTCGAAGAAGGGCTCGAGCATGCGCAGCGCGGTCCCCGCGAGGTAGCCGTTCGCCGGAGGCAGCGGCACCGTCGGCATCGTCTCGGGAACATACAGCCCGCCGTCGGGCGCGATGCCTGCGGCGATGGCATCGGAAAGACGTGTGGGCGCGGCACCGCCGCGCGTGCTGACATAGCGCATGGTCAGAGCAACCGGGCGGCGGGGCCGTCGATGGGGGCGACGAGTACGTCACTGTCGTGACCGGCAGCTTTGAAGGCGGCGCGCATGTCGATCGACGCGGCCTCGGCCGAGGCGCGATCTTCGAACCAGCCGAACACGCTCGGGCCGGCGCCGGAAATGCTGGCACCGAAGGCGCCATGGTCGAGCGCGGCCTGCTTCACGGCAGCGAAACCGGGAATCAGTGGCGCACGACGTGGTTCCACCAGCACATCGGAGAGTCCTTCGCGAACCAGCGTCGCTTCTCCGCGATAGCAGCCCGCCAGCACCAGCGCGAGATTGGCACTCTGCGCCACGAACTCGCTCAGCGCGTAATGRCCGGCCAGTGCAGCACGGGCACGGCGGGTTTCCAGCACCACGTGCGGATGGATCAGCGCGCAATGCCACTCGCCCGGCACCGGAATGCGCACGAGGCGCTTGTCAGTGGCGAGCACGAGGCCACCGAGCAACATCGGTCCGAGGTTATCGCCATGACGACTACCGCTGGCAACCACCTCGCCGTCCAACGCAAACGGATACAAAGCCTCGCGTGACAGCGGCTCGTCCAGCAGCGCATTGGCGGCAACGACAGCCGCGACGCAGGACGCCGCCGATCCGCCCATGCCCGAGCCCAGCGCGATGCCCTTGTGCAGCACCAGCTCGAAGCCGAACGGCAGTTGCAGCCCATGCATCATCGACAGCAACGAGGCGCCGGCGGTGTTGTCCGCGGCAGCCATCGGCAGGTCCGTGATCACGCCATCGATCGAGGCAATGCGCACTTCCCGCTCGGGGATGCGACGCACTTCGGCACGATCGCCTGCGCCTGCGACGCAGTGTCCAAGGATGTCGAACCCGATGCCGACATTGCCGACACTGGCGTAGGCCTCGGCCACGGCGACATCCGCACGGACCAGGGGCGAGGATTCTTCTTTCAGCATGCGCACCGTTTTACTCCCATGGCACCGGCCACGCGCAGCAGATCCGTGAAGACCGCCGCCGCCGTGACCTCGGGACCGGCACCCGGCCCCTGGACGACCAGGGCATTGTCGCAGTAACGGCGCGTGGCGAAACGCACCACGTTATCGGTGAGGCGCGAGTGCGCGAAAGCGTGGTCGGCACCGATCACCTGCACGCCTACCGAGGCGTTCCGCCCATCGAGACGGGCCACGTGGCGGAGCACGCCGCCCGCGGCGCGGGCATCGGCAAGCAGGGCGGCCATCGGCGCATCCATGGCGTCGAGATTCGCCATGAAGCCCTCGCGGCTGCCGTCGGCCAGCTCGGCGGGGATCAGGCTGCGTACGTTCACGTCGTCCAGGGACAGGCCGACGCCGGCTTCCCGGGCGAGAATCACCAGCTTCCGGGCCACGTCCATGCCGGAAAGGTCGTCACGCGGATCGGGCTCCGTATAGCCCATGGCATGCGCCTCGCGGACCAGCGCCGAGAACGGTACCGAGCCATCGAAGCGATTGAACAGCCAGGCCAGGGTACCGGAGAGCATGCCTTCCACGGCGAGCAGTTCATCGCCCGTGTCGATCAGGTCGCGCAGGGTCTGCACCACCGGCAAGCCCGCACCCACCGTGCCTTCGTAGTGCAGGCGGGCGCCGCTGGCGTCGGAGGCACGGGCAATCTTGTGCCAGCGATCCAGCGGCCCACTGGCGGCGCGCTTGTTCGGGGTGACGATGTGGATGCCGGCGGCGAGCCAGCCGGCGTAATGGTTGGCCACGAGGTCGCTGGCGGTGCAGTCGGCTAGTACGGCCACTTCGCCCTCGCGACCCGCCACATACGCGGCGAACTCGTCGAGCTCGGCCGGACGCCAGATCTGGGCGCCGTGCTGGCGACCGTTGAGGGCGTCGTCATCGCAATCCAGCCACATATGCCGGCTGTCGCTCACCGCCCGCAGGCTGAGCTGCAGGTTGCACTCGCGCAGCAGACGGGGTGCGGCCAGGCGCATCTGGGCCAGGAAGGCGCTGCCGACCTTGCCGGGTCCGACGACACCGACATTGACCACAAGGGGAGCGACGGCCACGCGCAGAGGCGCAACACGTAAGGGAGAACGGGGTAACTCGACAGCGATGGACACGATGAAAGCCTCCGGTGAGAGGCCCTTCGTCACATCAGGTTTGGGATCTTGGCTGGGAGTTCCGGCGCCGATCCCGTCCTGCGGGAGGTCGGGGCCGGCAGCGACAAGAAACTAGGCGCGCGCGAACTCCGATCCTCCGACCAGGGTAGTGGTCGTTGTCGTTGTAGTCGCGGTGGTGGACACGGACGCAAGCGCGCCGGCCGGGAGGGCCGGGGTGAAACGCAGCGCTGGCGTGTTGGGATGCATGGGCCCGACGTTATGCCCGCGTGTAGGGGACTGTCAAGCGGGTCGGGGCCGGCCGGATGGCCTATGTGGATT
>NZ_JBFUJE010000428.1:0-3383 GCF_056401535.1 Luteibacter sp. P4_E6
CCTCGGTTAGCGGCGTCTTTCGCAGGAACTTGAGGTCAGCGGCGACCGTCGCCGCGCCCAGGATTCCCGCCCCGGCCATCGTGCTCTTCACCACCGCGAAAACCGGGGATGTTGTCGTATCGCGTGCCCGGTGCCGGGCGCTCATGCAATTGCGGCAACGGACGGGCGTAGCCACGGCGCGGATCGAAGCGGGGATCCACGTGACCACGGAAATTCCGCGGCCCGTGGAACCATGGGCCCGCGCCGATGAAGAGGCCGCCTGCGAACCATTCGGCGCCGTAGTAGCCATAAGGTGCGCACGGATAGGGCGCGTACTCGTAGTAGCCATAAGGACAGGCAGGCTCAGGGCCGACTTCCACGGTGGTATCGACATAAACCTGTGCGGAAACGGGAGCAGCGGCGGCACCGGCGGTGACCAGTGCAGCCAGGGCGATCGAGCGGAGGGCGTTCATCACAGCACCTTTGGGAAGTGGGGTTAATGATGAGAACGCTTCGGCTTCGCAGGGGTTTACGTCGTGAAATCCTGCGAATCCAGATGAATGAGCGTAGGTTAAACACGGACGATCCCGATTAAACGCATTCGGCACTCGTGCGTTCCTGTTAGCTAGCCCGACCGGATAAGCCAGGAGATCGATCCATGAGTGATGCGACACAAGCCCAGCGCCCACCTCACAAGGGGCGGCGTCTGCTGATCGTCTCGCTCGTCGTTGTCGTCGTCATTGCCCTCGTGCTCTTCCACGTCATCAGTGGTTCGGGAAAGAAGAAGCCGACGCCGCCGCCCCAGCTGGTCAGTGCCGCGAAGGCCACGCTCGGTGACATGCCGGAGCTGCTCAACGAACTCGGCACCGTGACCCCGGTGGCTACCGTCAATGTATTGCCCCAACTCAGCGGATACCTCACCGAGGTCGGCTACAAGGAAGGGCAGGACGTGGAGAAGGGCCAGTTCCTTGCGCAGATCGATCCTCGCCAGTACGAGATCGACAAGCGCCAGGCGGAAGCCCAGATGGCGAAGGACAAGGCCACGCTCGCCCAGGCTCGCTCCGATCTCGCGCGCTTCACCACGTTGAACGAGCAAAAGTCGATCGCCGAGCAGACGTTCGCGGATCAGAAGTTCGCCGTGCAGCAGGACGAAGCGGCGGTGAAGGCCGATGAAGCCAATATCGCGCAGTTCGACCTGGATCTTGCCTACTGCCACATTACCGCGCCCGTCAGCGGACGCGTTGGCCTGCGTCTGGTCGATCCGGGTAACTACGTCACCCAGTCCACGTCGCCCGGCATCGTCACCATCACCACCATGAAGCCGACCACGGTGCAGTTCACCGTGCCGCAGAACTCCCTGGGCAATGTCCTGAAGCGCTTCGGCACGGCGGATACGACGCTCACCGTCGCCGCCTTCAGCAGTGACAACAGCCGCCAGATCGCGACGGGCAAGCTCTATGCGCTGGGCAACCAGATGGCAACGGCTACCGGCACGGTCACCTTACGCGCCACCTTCGATAATGATGACGAGGCGCTCTATCCGAACGAATTCGTCAACGTACGCCTGCTGGTGGATACGCTGAAGCAGGCCGTACTCGTGCCGACTCCAGCCGTGCAGAGTGGCGCCCCCGGCGATTTCGTCTACCTGGTCAATGCCGATCAGACCGTGTCGGTACACAAGGTGACGCTCGGTCCCAGCGACGGCAAGAACACGGTGATCGCTTCGGGCCTCACCGCCGGACAGACCGTCGTGACGGACGGGATGGACCGCCTTACCGACGGCGCCAAGGTGAAGCTGGCCGGTGCGAAGCCCGCCGCCGGGTCGTCGACGGGCGCCGCGCCGACGCGACGTCACGCGTCGTAAAGGCGGGYACGCGATCCGATGAACATTTCCCGTTTGTTCGTACTCAGGCCGGTAGCCACCGCGCTCCTGATGCTCGCGCTCGTGCTCGTCGGCCTGGTCGCAGTGAAGTTCCTGCCCGTGTCGTCGTTGCCCGCTGTCGACTACCCGGTCATCCAGGTACAGACCTTTTATCCCGGCGCCAGTCCGACGGTGATGGCGAGCACGGTGACAGCCCCGCTCGAAGTGCAGCTGGGCGAGATCCCCGGTCTGCAACAGATGACCTCGAACAGCTCGGCGGGCGCGTCGGTCATCACCCTGCAGTTCGACCTGTCGCTCAGCCTCGACGTTGCCGAGCAGAACGTGCAGGAAGCGATCAACGCGGCGAACAGCCTGCTGCCAGCGGGCCTGCCCGCGCCGCCGACGTACGCGAAGGTAAACCCGGCCGACTTGCCAATCCTCACCCTGGCCGTGACCTCGACATCGATGTCGTTGCCACAGCTCGAGGATGTAGCTAACAACCGGCTGGGCTCGAAGATCGCCGAGGTGCCGGGGGTGGGCCTGGTAGTGCCAGCCGGCGGTAACGTGCCCGCCATCCGCGTCGAGGCGGACCCGAAGAAGCTGGCGGCCTATGGGCTCAATATCGACGACCTGCGCTCGCTGTTGGCCAACGTCAACGTCAGCCAGCCCAAGGGCAACTTCGACGGCCCCGAGCTCGACTACACCATCAACGGCAACGACCAGATTCGCGATCCCAAGGACTACCTGGCCACCGTGGTCTCGTACCAGAACGGTGCGCCGGTGTACCTGCGGGACATCGCGCGGGTGACGCAGTCGGCGCAAAACACGGAGCAGGGTGCCTGGTTCGGCAAGACGCAGGCCATCGTGCTCAACGTGCAGCGACAGCCGGGGGCGAATGTCATCGCCACCGTCGACCAGATCAAGGCGAAACTGCCTCAGTTGGAGTCGACTCTCCCGGCGGGGATGAAGGTGCAGATCGTCTCCGACAGCACGGGCGTGATCCGTTCGTCGGTCTCCGATGCTGCCTTTGAGCTGGGTCTGGCCATCGTGCTGGTGGTCCTGGTGATCTTCGTCTTCCTGCGCAACATACCGGCCACGATCATCCCGAGTATCTCCGTGCCGGTTTCGCTGATCGGCACGCTCGCCGCGATGTACGAACTGGGCTACTCGATCGACAATCTTTCGCTGATGGCCTTGATCATCGCCACGGGTTTCGTGGTGGATGACTCCATCGTGATGATCGAGAACATCGTACGGTACCTCGAAGAGGGCATGGCACCGCTGGAGGCGGCGCTGGAAGGTGCGGGGCAGATCGGCTTCACCATCGTGTCGCTGACCGTCTCCCTGATCGCTGTGCTTATTCCCCTGCTTTTCATGGGCGGCGTCATCGGCAGGTTGTTCAACGAGTTCGCGGTGACCCTGGCGGTGACCATCGTCATTTCAGGCATTGTCTCGCTGACCCTGGTGCCCATGCTGTGCGCGCGTATCCTCCGCGCGCAGGTCGACCGGCATCCGAGCCGGTTCGAACGCATCAGCGAGGGAT
>NZ_JBFUJE010000429.1:0-3378 GCF_056401535.1 Luteibacter sp. P4_E6
GGACGGCAACGGCTCACTGCTGCGCGTCTCGCAGAACGGCGCGGCCCCCATCTCGCGTCTGGGTCTGGTCGCCGGTTCGCCGGGCGGCTCGCTGACGATCGGTGCGGGCGCGATGGTCGATGGCGGCAACGCCCTCTCACTGGACGCTACCGGTCGTGTGAGCGTGGACGACAATGCCTTGCTGACCGGCAAGAACATCGATGCCACGGCCGGTCGCATTGCCTTTGTCGGTGCCGGTGCAACAGCGCCGGACGATGGCCTCGTGATCGGCGCCGCGACGCTGGCGCAGTGGCGCAGCTCCGATTCGGTCACGCTGCGTAGTCGTGGAAACATCGATTTCCTTGGCGCACAGGAAATCGCCGTCGACAACAACCTCGTGCTGAGCGCCGGTGCGTTCACGGGCGATGGTCATGATGTCAGTCTGCACGCGGGAACCATCACCTTTGCGAACGTACTTGGCGCGTCCGCCGGAAGCGCGTTGGCTGGCGGCGGTACATTGAGTGTCGGTGCGGGTGAAATCGACTTCGGCCAGGGCACGGCATCGCTCCACGGTTTCAGCGCGTTCGATGGCGTGGCAACGTCCGGCCTCGTTGCCGCCGGGCAGGGTGGCGTGGACTTCGGCGCCGCCTCCGTGGATCTGTCCGCACCGGTGTTCGTGGCGAACAGCGGTTCGGCAACCACCTTGCTCACGACCGGGGCCATGCGCCTCCATGGCACCCAGGGCACACCGCTCTCGACCGATGGTCTGGGCGGTGCTCTCAACCTGCGCGCTGGCAGCATTGACGATGGCATGAACCTCACGGCAGTGGCGGGCAGTCTGGCCCTGGACGCGACCCAGGGTGGCGTCCATGTGGCCAGCGGCACGACGCTTGACGTCGGTGGTGTGACCAAGCAGTTCTTCGACACGGCGGCGTACGCACCGGGCGGCAACCTGGCGCTGACTGCCACCGGCGATATCGCTATCGATGATGGCGCCGCCCTGCGCTACGGCGGCGCCACTGAAGCGGGCGATGCCGGTACCTTCAAGGCCGTCGCGGGAGGCGCCCTGCTGCTTGGCGGCACTTACGACGGCCACGCGGCACAAGGCTATCGCGGCGGATACTTCACCATCGGTACGGGTGGCGCGCTCGATCTCGACACCGTGGCCGGCCTCGTCGCCGCCAGCGGCTCGACGGGCCTGGCGGACATCACCAGCGGGCAGGGCGATCTGGCCCTGTCCACCGGCACGACGCTGAAGTCGAACAAGGTTTACCTCTACGCCAACGGTGGTAACGCGCGCATTGACGGCACGGTAGATGCCAGCTCTCCGGCGGGCAGCCGCATCGAGGTGTGGGCTCTCAAGGGCCTGGACATCAATGGCACCCTGGATGCCCATGTGACCACGCCGGAACAGCGTGGCGGTGATGTCGTGCTGGGCACGACGGGCTCGAGCGACGGCGCCCTCGATCCGACGTATGGGTATGAGATCGTCGATCGGGCGAATGCCGGATACGTGCACGTTGGGTCCGGCGCCCAGATCAATGTCTCCGGCGGAGCAGATACCGCTTTCGCCGGCGGCAGGCTCAGTATTCGTGCACCGCTGCTAGCCGACGGGGACGTACCGATCACGATCGACAATCCCGCGTCGATCAAGGGTGCGCGTGACGTCACCATCGAGCCGTTCGCCGTGTGGAGCACCAAGGATGGCTCTACGAGTGCGCAGCACTTTGACGGCGTCATCGATCCAGCCGGCTGGTTCACGGCAGACGGTAAGACGATGGTGGCGGGCACCTGGAACGACGGCAAGGGCAATGTCCTCCCGCCGCCGGCCGATGCCGCCCAGCAAGCGACGTACATGGACCAGTACTACTTCACGCCGGACGCGATCAATACCGACCACGCCGGTTTCTACGGGTACGCCGGTGGCGATCCCGCGAATGGCCCAGGCACCCTGATGGGCTTCGTGGAGCAGCCGGGCTTTACCTTCGGCAACCGCTTCGATGGCATCGCCAACATTAATGTTCGTCCAGGCATCGAGCTGCGCAATCCGATCGATGGCGCCAACGGCGGCAATATCGAAGTCGTCACCAACTGGAACCTCGGTGCCGGCGTGACCGGCACTGATGGCAAGCCGCAGCTGGCGTATCGCTACAACGGCGAGGCGCCGATTCTCACTGTACGCGCCGCTGGTAACCTCGACCTCAAGGCAAGTATCACCGACGGCTTCTACCAGCAGAACGATGGTGCACAACTAAACGACACGACGCCCGGCGACCCGCTGTATGACGCCGCGGTCGCGGAATACCAGGTGGCGCAGGCTTACCTTGACCAGAACAACGCCTGGAACGGAACCATCAACCTGGCCGACGGCGACCCGAGTGAGTTCAAGACGCCCGGTGGCGGCGTAGCCGACATCAGCAAGGATCCGTTTTACCAGCCGCTGACGGCACCGTCCAAGGGTCAGCAGGATGAGTACTACGCGAACTACAATCAGTACATCTTCGCGTTCGGCGATAACGGCGCCACGAATTTCGGCTGGTCGTCGTCTTACGTGCAGCAGAACGCGCTGGGGTTCCTGACGTACAACCCGCATAACGCGATCAACCAGACGGCTCCGTCACCGGCGAACTTTACGACCTAYGACGACTATGCCAAYGCGTAYGCGAACTGGCTATTCAACTTCCCGCTGTTTCAGGCATCGGGCGACACACCGTCGCCTCTCCTCCTTCCGATCAGTAAGGACTACGCCACCTGGTCGCATGACTACAACACGTACCTCAGTCCCAACAACTACGGCAACTATCTACTCACGGTAAGCCTCTTCCTGAGCGAYGGCACGAACAGCCAGCTGTTCTACGCGCCGTTCGCGCCGAAGGAATCGAATCCTCCTCCCGTCACCAACCCGCTGTATGCCGCCGCATTGACGGCGTATCAGAACGCCCAGTTGTACCTCGACCAGAACAACGCCTGGAACGGGACCATCAACCTGGCCGCTGGTGATCCGGCGGACTTCAAGACACCTGGTGGCGGCGTTGCCGACATCAGCAAGGATCCGTTTTACCAGCCACTGGTCGCCCCGCCGGCGAACCAGAGCGACCAGTATTACGCGAACTACAAACAATACATCTTCGCGTTCGGTGATAACGGCGTCACGAACTTCGGTTGGTCGTCGTCTTACGTGCAGCAGAACGCGCTGGGGTTCCTCACGTACAACCCGCATAACGCGATCAACCAGACGGCTCCGTCACCGGCGAACTTTACGACCTACGACGACTATGCCAACGCGTACGCGAACTGGCTATTCAACTTCCCGCTGTTTCAGGCATCGGGCGACACGCCGTCGCCTCTCCTCCTTCGGTTCAGTAAGGACTACGCCACCTGGTAGCATGTCTACAACAC
>NZ_JBFUJE010000430.1:0-3376 GCF_056401535.1 Luteibacter sp. P4_E6
CCGGTAGCAGTGTTGGCGTGCGTCGCGAGGCGCCGCGCATCGCCACGATCACACCGTTGCCGCCACCGCCTCCGCCGCCGAAGGAAAAGCCGCCGGAGCCGAAGAAGGTCGAGGACGACATCAAGCCGATCGACAAGCCGCAGGACATCCCGCAGAAGCCGACGGATGCGCCCAAGCCCAGCAACGACGCGCCCAAGAGCGTCACCATCAACGGCGACGCCCAGGCCGGTAGCGACAACTTCAACATCGGCGCAGGCGACGGCGGCGGCATGGTCGGTTCCGGTGGCGGCAACGGCACGGGCACCGGCAGCTACGGCCAGTACCTCGGTTATGCCATCCAGCAGGCCGTGCAGCGCGACGACCGCGTCAACCGCCTGGCTTTCGACGTCCATGCGGATGTCTGGCTGGACGCCGACGGCAAGCTGACCCGCGCCGAGATCGTCAACGGCAGCGGCAACGCCAAGACCGACGAAGCCCTGCTCGAAGCCGTGCGCGCGATGCCGCGCATCGACGTGGCGCCGCCGGCGACGCTGCACTTCCCCGTGCGCGTGGCCATCCGCGGGAAGCGCCCCGTATGACGCCCGCCAAGCCAACCCCCTTTGAAACACACGCTTTGGAACCCCGGAGAGTTCGCATGACCATCGGAAAGGCCCGCCATCGACCCGCGCGAGCCATGCTGGCCCTCGCCATCGGGCTGTCGCTCTGCGCGGGCGCCGCTCAGGCGCAGAGTGCCGCGTCGGATAATGCCACCATCAACCTCGTGCGCCTGCTGGTGAAGCGCGGCGTGCTCACCCAGTCGGACGCCGACGGTCTTATCGCCCAGGCCAATGCCGAAGCCGCGCAGGCACAGAAGCTCGCCGGCACCGCCAACGCCGCGCCGGCCACGCCCGGCCAGGTGCGCGTCACTTATGTGCCGGAAGTGGTGCGCAACCAGATCAAGGACGAGCTCCGCCAGGAAGTGGTCGCCCAGGCCAGGACCGAGCATTGGGCCGAGCCGGGCAAGCTGCCCGAGTGGCTCGACCGCATCAGTTGGGCTGGCGACATGCGCGTGCGTGACGAGTTCCATTACTACGACAAGGGCAACGCCTCGCCCGTCGTGAACTTCGCCCAGCTCAATCGCACCGGTCCGTACGACCTCAACGGCGCGAACCCACCGCCGCTGCTGAATACGCTTGAAAACCGTACCAATTCGCTGCGCATTCGCGCGCGTCTAGGTGTGAACCTGGACCTGGGTGAAGGGGTGACGGGCGGAATTCGCATCGCTTCGGGCGACGACAACAACCCTGTGTCCACGACAGGGACCCTGGGTGGCGGACTGTCGAAGAAGAATATCTGGCTCGATCAGGCCTGGCTGGCATGGAAACCGACGGACTGGGCGCAGGTGGTCGGCGGCCGCATGCCCAACCCGTTCATGAGCACAGACCTGGTCTACTCGAACGACCTGAACTTCGACGGCATCGTCGGCAAGTTCAACGTGCCGATGTCCGACCAGCTCAGCACCTTCGCCAACGTCGGCATGTTCCCGATCGAATACCAGGCCGATGACTTCCCGACGCAGGAGGGTGTGAAGAGTCCCAGTCGCGACAAGTGGATGACCGGCGCTCAGCTCGGTGCCAGCTGGAAGTTCAACGAGGATACGCAGCTGAAGGCCGCGCTGGCCTATTACCGCTTCGACCACATGGGGGGGCAGCTTTCCTCGCCATGCTCGATCTATCTCGGTGTGACCGCCTGCGATACGGACTCGAGCCGCTCGGCCTTCATGCAGAAGGGCAACTCGCTGTTCCTGATCCGCGACATCGTGCCGGATCCCAACTCGCCTTCCAGCTACGCGCAGCCGCAATACGTCGGTCTGGTGTACGACTACCACGTGGCGGATGCCAATGCCCAGCTCGACACCAAGGTGGCCGATACGCCGCTGCGCATCGAAGCCGACTACATCCGCAACATGGCCTACCACCGCGCGGATGCCTTCCGCCCGGATGTCGGCCTGAATCGCCTTGTCAATAACTTCGGTGCAGGCGACTTCAGCGAGAACACTTACAAAAGCGGCCCGATCGGCTGGATGCTGCGCGCCACCCTCGGCGACGTGATTCCGCGTGCCTCCAGGGACTGGAACGTGAGCCTGGCCTACAAGTACCTCCAGCCCGACGCCACGTTGGATGGCCTCGCTGATGCCGACTTCCACCTTGGGGGCACGAATGCGAAGGGGTTCATCCTCACCGGTAGCTACGGTGTCTCGAAGAACGCGTGGCTCAGCCTTCGCTACTTCAACGCCAAGGAAGTGTTCGGTCCGCCGCTCTCGATCGACGTGTTCCAGCTCGACATGAATGCCCGGTTCTAAGGAGGCGATATGAAACGCACCCTCATCGCGCTGGTCCTGCTTGCCGTGTTCCCCGCGGCACAGGCACAAACCGCCAGCCTGGAAAGCCGCATGCGCGACCAGCTGCGGGAAACGCGCACGCAACTGCAGGACCTGCAGGCGCAGCAATCGCAATGGGCGGCAGAAAAGGCTGCGCTCGAAAAGGAGCGCGACGCCGCGAAGCAGGAAGCTGCAGCGGCGCATGCGACCAAGGCGGCCCCCGCGGTATCCCCGGAGGCCACGCGTGAATTGGCGGCCGAACGCCAGCGCCGCGAGGCAGCCGAGGCGAACCTGCAGCGAGGCAAAGCGGATGCCGATGCGCAGGCACTAGCGTCGCGCACGGCGGAAGCCGAGCGTGCACGCCTGGCCAAGGAGCTGGATCTGTCGAAAGGGCAGGTGGATGCCTGCACCGCGCGCAATGTGCAGATGTACCAGGTCGGCAAGGAAGTGATCGCCGCGTACGAAAACATCGATACGACCGACATCGTCAGCTCGCGCCAGCCGTTCGCGGCGAAATCGCGGGTAAAGCTTGAAAACGCAGCCCAGTCCTTCGGCGACAAGCTCTATGACCAGCGTTTCGATCCCCGTACCGGCCAGGCTTCGGCTACGAAATGAACCGGGACTCGTCAGCCCAGCGGTGGGGCGCAAAGGAATGTATCGGACATCGCAACGGACACGGACGTCTCTCTTTCATGCATACGGCCAGCGAGGCGCGCCATGTATCCCGACCATGATCTGTCATGCACACCCGAGTACCGCGCACCGAAGCCACGCGCCTCACGCGCGCGGGCCGAGGTCGACGCAAGGGTGGGCGGCATGAGCTGCCTGCATGCCCTGGCCGAGATGCTTCGCCAGCTGTACGCGGCGCGGCAGAACAAAGCCGCTGAGATCCTGATCGACCGTTGCTCGCGCGAGACGCTGGAGCAGCTGCTTGGGGAATCGTCGGCCTTCCTGGGCGGCCGCGTGCGTTACGCCGTCGACGACCGGCTGAAACACCGCAAGGCGACACAGGAAGAC
>NZ_JBFUJE010000431.1:0-3333 GCF_056401535.1 Luteibacter sp. P4_E6
ACGTTGGACACGGCGCCCGCGTGGCTGCCCGACGTGTAGACCCGCTCCGGGCCGCGGGGTCCGCTGGCGCCGGGAGGCACCCCGGGCCACAGGTTGATGCTGAAAGGCGAGCCCGAGGCGGTTGGCGATGGCTCGGCGGCGTGGCCGGGGCGAGCGACGAGGAAGGCCGTTGCCAGCAGCGCGATCCGAACTAGGTGCATGGGGTAAGCCTGGTGAGTCGGTTCTCACCCCAACCTATCAGCCCGTCGCTTTCCCCTGGCTTGCGAGATCGCCCACCTCCGCCCACTCGGGGAGTGCCGCGTTCACCTGGTTCAGCAGGTCGTCGAGGTCGTGCGACTTGCGCGCCAGCTCGTCCGCACGCTCGGCTTCGCGACGCTGCTCCTCGTCGTAATCCGCACTTGCGCCGGTGGCGGCCTCGACGATCAGGCGGGCATATTCGCCGACCAGATCCGGTGAAGGCACGCGGAACCAGATCTTGTTCTCCACCCACCGGATATCCGGCGAGGTGTGTCGTGAGAACACGGCCTCGCAGCGGGCGGCGAACAGGCGCAGCCAGGGGTCGGTCGGTGGGTTGCTCAGGTCGGCAAGGACGCAATAGCCGATGTCGTCTTGCCTGGCGGCGGAAAACCCGCTGACGCGGGGACCGGGTTGGGTGATCGTGGTCATGGCGGCTCCGGGAATCTCCCTGAGATATAGGCTGCCGCGTGTGGAGGACCCGCGAAGCGTTCCTCGCGGGATTTCACACATTAACGTCGCGTGTACGCGATGCTGGGCTTAATCCGGTCAAGGGCGCCATGCGCCACTCGGACGTCGCGGTGAGAGACGAAGTCAGGCGCGCACGCGATACCCAGGTCATGCAAGAGGTCTTGCAGGGCCGACGGACGGGGCTGGCTGGGCTCGCGCCGTTCGCCGGTCCGGCCGTTGTCGTGTCGGTGGCCTATATCGACCCCGGTAATTTCGCGACCAACATCCAGGCTGGCGCCCGATACGGCTACGGGCTGCTCTGGGTGGTGGTTCTTGCCAACCTGGTCGCGATGCTGTTTCAGAGCCTTTCGGCGCGGTTGGGTATCGTGACCGGTCGCGACCTGGCCCAGCTGTGTCGAGAACGCTTGCCCAAGCCGCTGGTTTACGTCATGTGGGTGGTCAGCGAATTGGCGGCGATGGCGACCGATCTTGCCGAGTTCCTCGGTGGAGCGATCGGCCTGAGCCTGCTGTTCCATTTGCCGCTGTTGGTGGGCATGGTCATCACGGGCATCGTGACGTACGCCTTGCTGCTGCTCGAAGGCATGGGCTACCGGCGGCTCGAGCTGGCCATTGGCGCCCTGGTCGGCGTGGTCGGCCTGTCGTATCTGGTCGAGCTGTTCGTCGCGCCGGTGGGCTGGGCATCGCTGGGGCAGCAGATCTTCGTGCCGAGTCTGCCCGACGGTGCGGCGGTGGCGATCGCGGTCGGCATTATCGGTGCGACGGTGATGCCGCACGCCTTGTTCCTGCATTCGGGCCTTACCGAACGGCGTGCGCGGCCGAAGAGCGATATCGAGCGGCGACGGATCATCCGTCTCTCCAACCTCGAGGTCGTGCTGGCCCTGACGGTCGCCGGCCTGATCAACCTGGCGATGGTCGTGATGGCCGCAGGGGCGTTTCACGGAAGTCATCCCGATGTGGCGAAGATCGAGACGGCCTATCAGACCCTCGTGCCTTTGCTGGGCGGTGCGGCGGCGACGATTTTCCTGATCTCCCTGGTGGCTTCGGGCTTCTCCAGTTCGGTGGTCGGAACCATGGCGGGCCAGATGATCATGCAGGGCTTTGTCGCTTTTCGCATTCCGCTTTGGCTGCGGCGGTCCGTCACCATGGTGCCGAGCTTCGCCGTGGTCATCGCCGGCGTGGACGCCACCCGTGCGCTGGTGATGAGCCAGGTCGCGCTGAGCATCGCGTTGCCCTTTCCGATGATTGCGCTGGTGTGGTTTACCAGCCGGCGCGACACCATGGGTGTGTTCCATAACCGCTGGCCTGTCGTCGCGCTGGCGAGCCTGGGCGCGCTGGTGGTGCTCAGTCTCAATGTGGTGCTGTTGCTGGATGCGGCGGGCGCGATTTCGCTCTGACTCACGGCGTGGGTGCGGGGTGATCGAGCCCTGCCACCGTGCGCAGGATCCGCTGGCTCAGTGCAGGCATGTGCGAGACCCACGGAAGCGCGGCATGCCGAAGGCGGGCAACGAGGGGGTTGCCGCTGCGTGCCATGGACGTGACCGCATGCACGCGACGCACGACGCCTTTGTGCACGGCATGACGCTCCCGGTGATAGCGCTCCAGCGCGTCCATCGGCCTGGCTCCGGGGACCGTGAAATACATGGCGAAGGCCGCGGCGTCTTCGATACCCAGGTTCATGCCACGTGCGCCGACCGGGGAATGTACGTGGGCAGCATCGCCACCGAGTGCGATGCGATCGATAGCGCAGCGGTCGGCGACGCGATGGGCGACATGGAACGACGACTCCCACATCGGTTCGCTGGAGACTGTGCCTGCCGGCAACTTGGCGAGGGGATGGGGCATGTTCGATATGACACGCCAGATCTCGTCGTTCAGGGCGAGCAGGAAAATCATGCCTTCCGGAAAGAACATGACATGCGCATGATCGAGGTCGAGTGTCGTTTCCAGCGGAAGGTCGTAGAGTGGCCAGGGCTCCGGGTAGGAGGAGCCGGAAAAACCTATCTCGAGGGTCTTGCGGAAATCGCTGTGTGCACCGTCCGCGGCGAATACTGCGGCATAGCCGTCTTCGCCATCGCTCGCGCCGTTCAACGCGACGCGAACTTCCGCATCATCCTGGCCCACGCATCCCGCGCGAACACCGCGCTCGACATGGATGTTTCGCGCGAGCAACGCCTCGGTCAGAAGGGCTTCGCTGCGTTCCTGCGACAGCACCGTGAGCCCGTATCGCGGATGCATCGATGCCGCTTCGACCGTTGCCAATACCTCGCCGTTCTCATGGAAGCGCACGCCGCGAATGCGACGGCCTTCGGCGAGCATGCGTTCGGTGACACCGGTGTCGGCGAGTAGGTCGAGCGTTCGCGGATTGACGACCAGCGCGCGTGAGTGCGGCGCAGCCTGGAGCGCCGAATCCACGATACGCGCCTTCACGCCGCGGATGTCGAGAAAGAGGGCTGCAGCCAGCCCTGTGGGACCGGCACCGGCGATCAGGACGGACGGCTGGCTCATGCGTGCGCTCCGCGATGTCGTTCAGCCGATCATAGTCGCGGCGAAACACCTACGGCCAGCGTGCCCAGTGAGGACAAGGTCGCGCGTAGGGCGGTCTCCAGGGGCGTGGACGGGACCGATCCG
>NZ_JBFUJE010000432.1:0-3317 GCF_056401535.1 Luteibacter sp. P4_E6
CGTTGACGACCGCTCCGCACGCCAGAAGTGTCATGCAGAGTCGCTCCAGGCGCGGCTGCGTCGCGTCGGTCACCTGCCACAGCGCGGCGGCGGCGATCAGGGACGAGCAGACGAGATTGAACCACGTCATTATCATGATCATTTATCGGTACCTCGAAGAAAGCGTCCTAAGACGCGCTTGGTTACCTTCTCGACATGCGCTTCGATCACACCCTGCACGATCGCCGTGAGGTTCAGACCGAAACAGCCGATAAGAATCGCGACGGCCGCCTGAACTTCAGGGTCGTAATCGCTCACGTACCGCTTGCCGATCGCAGGCGCCAGGAAGACGGCGAGCACCGTGCCGCATATGACCCTGACGACAGCGCGGCCTCGCGAGCTATCCGATAACGCGACGGGAATCACCGCTCCGCCGACAGCGGCCAGGAGCAGCCATAAGCGATCGATCAGGGTGGGGTCCATGACGCTACTCCTTCGCGCTGTTGGCTCGCCGGAGGACACCGGCCCAGCGCGACTCCGCACGCTGGAACGCCATGGCGATCGATCCCGGAGCAGGTGTATCGACCATCAGTTCGCCCGGATACAGGCGCGCGCAAAAGCCGCCGCCGTTCGTCGATGGATGAAAGCGATAGAAGCTGCTGCCATCGACATCGCGAAGATGGTCCGCGACGATCTTGCAGTTGGCGGGCTCGCCAAATTGCAGGGACGCGCGCTGTGCATGGATGGTCGCGTCGAGACGGACGGTATTCTGGATCGACGCGGCGACGACGCCGCGCCAGCTGCCGTCGTGCGAAGGCGCGTCTTCCGCGGCGCACGGTGAGGCCAACAGACCCAGCGTCAACGCAGGCAGGAGGGATGACAGCAGGACAGTACGTAACATGGACATCTCCGGTCAGGAAGCAACAAGAAGGAAAACGAACGTCGCGATGCGTGCTGACGTGAACACGATGGCACCGCGCGCGAGCACCAGCCATCGGCTCGGYCTGCGGGGCGGCAGCTCGAGGTAAGTCAGCAAAATCGTCTCCCACTCGGCGGAGACGTGAAGTTCGCTGAGTGAACGGGGAAGACGTCCCGTGCTCATGCACCACCTCGAGGGACGATGAGACGGCCGTCGATCTCCACGCAGGGTTGCCAGTCCGAGGCGGCGAGGCAGACGAGCCTCAACTGATGCACAGGGCGACGATCCAGCCAGGCAAAGCGCGGTCGGCCGAGCTGCATGACCAGTTCGCGCCGGCGACGCGCGACACGGCGATACCGCAGGCGGAAGTCGAAGGCCATGGATAGTTCGGCGAGGCGAGGCCCGGGATGGGCACGTCGTTTGAGGGAATGATCGGCGTCACGCAGCGCACGGGTGACGGCGTCAAGAAGCTGGTCGAGCGAGGTATGAGCCATGATCTGCTCCTACGCTGCCGGCAGCCAGGCGGGTTTTCGCGGAAAGCCGACGTGATAGCAGATCCACTGCAGGACCACCTGATGCTCGCCGATCTGGAGAACCTTGAAGCTCTTCTCCATGCCGATGATGCAACCCTTCGGCGACTCGTTGAAGCATCGATTGAGCATGTCGTTGGCTTCGGCGACCTGCTGCTCCGAACGCATCTGGTTCGGGTCGTCGGTGCCGACAACGATGCGCTTGACGAACTTGACTTCCGTGAGATCGAACATGGTTTCACTCCTTGAAAACCGCGGCACCCTGGGGAGGGGCATTGGGGTGCCGCGGCCATCCGTTACGCCGCTGCTGCGGTCGGCACGGCCGTGACCTTACGCGGGGCACACGCGGACTGCATGATGTCCATGACGCGGGCAAGGCCTTCGGGCATGCCCTTGTCTTCGGCATGAATGGCGACGTGATACCTCGCGGAGTTGTCGGACTGGCGGGTGTTCTCCTTGGCCGAAGCGACCGAGCCGGCCACCTTGACGTTTGCCCTGAACAAGCCGAACTTCATCGACATGTTCGCGTCGTAAGCGTGCGAGCTGTTGCTCGATTCCTTCTCGGTAATCGCCGACTTCACTTCCATGTCGAAGGTGATATCGACCGTACTGATCGCGAGGTTCGGGACCTTGACGATGGAGAGCAGCGGGACGTCGATCTCGACCTCTTCATCGGAGATGCTGCCGTCGGGATTCTCGACGGGACGCTTGAACTTGAACGATGCCGTGCGGGTGTCACCGATGCCGTCCGCGCTGTCGGCGTCGGGCAGGAAGCCGACAACCTTGATGAAGTCGGCGGTGGCCTGGGCCAGTTTGATCTGGCCATCGCATGCCGCGCTGAGCGGTGCACCGATGAGATCGCCCATCGGAAGACCCTGGAACTGGCTGGACATACTCACGAGTTCTGCCATGTCGTAACTCCTTTACTGTTGGCAAGACACGACGCACGGAATGCGCGGCGTGGTTCGACCGGTATCGCCTCAGCTCTCCGGCCTGAACGTCTGGAAGACCCCTTGGGTCTGCGCTAAATGGGTCATGAGACGGGCCATCCCGTCACTGGGTTCGCTACCTTCCACGCGCATCACGACGTGAACCGAGCCGGCCTTGCGGCCGCCGCTGGCGGCGGTCGTGTCCAGCTGAAGCACCGGACGTGTCGCTTCGCGAGGCACTTCCCAACCGGGTCGTGCCTCCGCTGGTGCTGTTGCAGCGGGAGAAGCCGTCGGCTCGACGAGATGACCGAGGTCGGCGTCGAAACTGATCTCGACGTCCTTGATCCGCAGAAGGTTCGTCGAGACCAGGGGAAGCAGCGGCGCCCTGTACAGGTCTTCGTCCTCGACCGTCGCACCCGGCTGCATGGATGGCATCCGAATGACAACGCTTTTCGGGCGATTGTCCTCGTCGAAGTACTCACTGAGGTAGGCCATCTGGCGCCGCTCGATGCGATCCTGCGCATCGATCACGGCACCGGCCATCGCCTCGATGAGACCGGGAAGCGGTGTATCTGCAGCCACGTATCATGTCCTTCTTCAAGGCGAAATGTAGACAAAGGATTCAGTGCGTCGAAGCCATCCGGCAAGGAAGCACTGCAACGAAGGGCGTCGCTTCGCCAGGCCGCGGTAGTAGTCCATGCGTTGCGTCTTGAATGCGGCATGTACCTGGGCGGTATCGCAGGCATTGACCACACGCAGGCTGCGCGGTCCGATCATTCCGTCGATGACCAGCACGGGTCGCTTGGCGCGTTCGTTGAGCACCCTCTGCAGCAAACGCGACGACGCGACACCCGCGTTGACCTGGAAGTCACACACCAGGCTGGCCAGGGATTGAGAGGCGATGTCGTCACCGCGAATGGCATCCCAGTAGAGCGCTTTGTAGATAATGCCGACCTGCTC
>NZ_JBFUJE010000433.1:0-3316 GCF_056401535.1 Luteibacter sp. P4_E6
ATATCCGTCGAGCCGCTCGTACTCACCGAGGTCATTTCCGTCACGCCGGCGATGCGTCCGAGCGCACGCTCGAGCGGCGTGGCCACGGCGGAGACCATCGTCGCCGGACTGGCGCCGGGCAACGAGGCCGAGACCTTGATCGTCGGCACGTCCACCTCGGGAAGCGACGCGATGGGCAGCAACCGCCACGCCAGCGCGCCGGCGATCACCAGCCCGATGCACAGCAGCGAGGTCGCCACCGGCCGGTCGATGAATAGCCGCGAGATGTTCATGCCCGGCGACGCTGCAACACGCGCTCGAACGCGAGGTAGATCACCGGCGTCGTGAACAACGTCAGCAACTGGCTCACCAGCAGGCCCCAGAAGATGCCCACGCCCAGCGGATGGCGAAGCTCCGCGCCCATGCCGCCGCCCAACATCAGCGGCAACGCGCCGAGCATGGCGGCGAGCGTCGTCATGATGATGGGACGGAAGCGAAGCATGCAGGCCTGCACGATGGCGTCGCGCGGTGTGAGACCTTGCTGACGCTGCGCATCGATCGCGAAGTCGATCAGCATGATGGCGTTCTTCTGCACGATGCCGATCAGCAGGATGACGCCGATGAGCGAGATCACGTCGAGCTCGAACCCACCGATCATCAGCGCGAGCAAGGCGCCGATGCCCGCCGAGGGCAGCGTCGAGAGAATCGTCAACGGATGGATGTAGCTCTCGTACAGCACGCCCAGCACGATATACACGGTGATCAGCGTGGCCAGGATCAGCCAGGGCTGGCCGTCCCGCGACGCCTGGAACGCCTGCGAAGAGCCCTGCCAGCGCATCTGCATGCTGGCCGGCATCTTCAGGTCGCGCCATGCGGCGTCCACGGACTTCATCGCGCTATCCAGCGCCACGCCTCGCGCCACGTTGAAGGACACGGTCGCCGCCGGAAGCTGATCGATACGGGTGACCACGAGGGGCCCCGTCCGTTCACTGACCTGGGCGATGGACGACAGGGGAATCAAGGTGGACGAGGGATCGCTCGCATCGGCACCGGTCACGCCCGTACCCGCCTGCGGCGCGAGGTAGATGCCGCCCATCGCACCGGACGTACCATCGGCATTCGGAGCGGCTTCGAGAATCACCCGACGCTGGCTTGCCAGGGTCAGCAGTGTGCTCACCTGACGCTGGCCGAAGGCGTTGTAGAGCGCGTCGCCCACGGCGGCGGAGGTGATGCCGTAGCGGCTCGCGAGGTCATGATCGACCTGGACGAAGGCCTCCAGGCCCTTGTCGTGCTGGTCGCTGGTCACGCCCGAAAGCTTCCGGATGTTCTGCAGCGGACCGACGATATGCGGCAACCACTGGGAAAGCAGTGCGGGATCCGAATTCTCGACCGAGAACTGGTACTGCCCCGGACTCACGCGATCGTCGATCGTCAGGTCGGGCACGGGCTGCATGTACAGCGTGATGCCATCGACCTTGCTCGCCGCATCGGCGAGACGTTGCATGACCTTGGGCACGCGATTGCGCTTACCCAGCGGCTTGAGGTGGATGAGCAGGCGGCCGCTGTTGAGCGACAACGCGCCGTCACCGACGCCGATGAAGGACGCGACGCTCTCGACCGCGGGGTCCTTCAGGATCTCCGCCGTCAAGGCCTGCTGGCGCTTGGCCATCGCGTCGAAGGACACCGTCGGCGAGGCGACGGAAATACCCTGGATGTCGCCGGAATCCTGGGTCGGGAACAGCCCGCGCGGGATCACGAGGTAAAGCACGACGGCAAGCGCGGCCATGCCCGCTACCGTGACCAGGGTGGCGGTCTGACGCGCCAGCACCCACTCGAGGCCACGCGCATACTTCGCCAGCACCGTGTCGTGCCATTCCCTGCCCTTGCGGGCCAGGCGTCCCTGCTGGGATACCTCGGGCGTGCGCCGAAGCATGCGCGCGCACATCATCGGCGTGAGCGTCAGCGAGACCACGCAGGAAATCAGGATCGCTACAGCAAGCGTGATCGCAAACTCGCGGAACAGCCGTCCGACCAGTCCACCCATGAACAGCAGCGGGATCAGCACGGCCAGCAGCGACAAGGTCAGCGACACCACGGTGAAGGCGATCTGACGCGAGCCCTTCAACGCGGCGGAGAACGGATCCTCGCCTGCTTCGACATAGCGCGCGATGTTCTCGATCATGACGATCGCATCGTCGACCATGAAGCCGGTCGCCACGATGAGCGCCATCAGGGTCAGGTTGTTGATCGAGAACCCGGCCAGGTACATGACCGCAAACGTGCCGATCAGGGAGAGCGGTACCACCACGCCGGGGATCACCGTCGCCGTGCCGCTGCCCAGGAACAGATAGATGACGAACACCACGAGGATGATCGCGAAAATCAGTTCGAGCTGCGTGTCGCTCACGGCCGCACGCACGGTCTGGGTGCGGTCGGTCAGGGTCGCGACATCGACCGCGGCCGGCAGCGTCGTCTTCAGCTGCGGCAACAGATCGCGGATGCGATCGACCACTTCCACCACGTTGGCGCCGGGCTGGCGACGTATGAGCAGGATGATCGCCGGATCCTTGCCCGACCATGCGGCGAGGCGCGCATTCTCGGCGCCGTCAGCCACCTTGGCGACGTCACCCAGGCGCACCACGGCGCCGTCGCGGTGACCCACGGTCAGGCGCTCGAACTCGGCGGCGGTATCGATGGGATTGCTGATGGCGATGTTCGAGGACCGGACCGGCCCTTCAAGACTGCCCTTGGCCTGGTTCGAATTCGCATCGTGGAGGGCGCTGCGAAGGTCGTCCAGGGTCATGCCCTGCGAGCGCAGCTTCGAGGGATCGGCCTGCACCACGATCGCCGGCTGCTGGCCGCCATCGAGGCTGACCAGACCCACGCCGGTCACCTGAGAAAGCTTCGGCACCAGGCGCGTATCGGCCAGCTCACGAAGCACCCGCAACGACAGGGTCGGCGAGGTCAGGGCCAGCGTCATCACCGGCGCGTCGGCCGGATTCACCTTGCGATAAATGGGCGGTTGCGAGATATCGGGCGGCAGCAGGGGTGCCGCCCCATTGATGGCAGCCTGCACTTCCTGTTCGGCGACGTCCAACGGCAGTTCGAGATTGAACCGCAGCGTGATCGTCGACGCGCCGGCGGCGCTCGTCGACGACATCTGGCTCAGGCCGGGCATCTGCCCCATCTGGCGCTCGAGGGGTCCCGTGACGGTCGATGCAACGACCTGGGGGCCTGCACCCGGATAGGCGGTGACGACCTCGATGGTTGGGAAGTCGACTTCCGGCAAGGCCGAGAGCGGCAGGAACCGGTACGCGAAGAGGCCGACCAGCAGAAT
>NZ_JBFUJE010000434.1:0-3306 GCF_056401535.1 Luteibacter sp. P4_E6
CACAGCACGTGAGCGGTGTGGTCGCCGCCATCGAGTACGCGGTCACTGCCCTCAACGTGCAACACATTGTCATCTGTGGCCATTCGGACTGCGGCGCGATGAAGGCCCTGCAGAATCCGGCCGCGCTCAAGGGCAAGCCGTCCGTCGAGCAGTGGCTGAAGCACGCCGACGTCGCCCGCTATGTGGTCGAGAAGAATCGTCCGACTATCCACGGTGCGGAAGGGTTGCGCTACCTCACCGAGGAGAACGTGGTGGGTCAGCTGGAGAACATGCGTACCTTGCCGGCCGTTGCAGCAGCGATGGCGAACGGCAGCCTGCGTATCCATGGCTGGATCTACGACATCGCGAAGACGGAGATCACCGCCTTCGACCCGGTCGAGGGACGCTTCCGTCCGCTGGATTCGAGGGACTCGAACGTGCCCGATGCCACTCCGCACGCGCGTTTCTCGACCCCGCAGCCGATTGCGTCTGCCGCTTAAACCAGGAAGCTTTTCATGYGCGCTTATTTTTCCCAGGGCCTCTTTGGCCGCGACCTCCTAGGATCGGTGGTCGTCTTTCTTGTCGCTCTGCCGTTGTGCATGGGTATCGCGATAGCGTCGGGCATGCCGCCCAGCGCAGGGTTGATCTCCGGCATCGTCGGCGGCCTTATCGTAGGCGCCATCGCCGGCTCGCCGCTGCAGGTCAGCGGGCCGGCGGCGGGCCTCGCGGTCCTGGTGTTCGAACTGGTGCGCGAGCACGGCGTGGCCGCCCTCGGTCCCGTCGTGCTGTTGGCCGGCCTGATCCAGGTTGTTGCCGGGTTGTGCAAGGTGGGTGTGTGGTTCCGCATGACCTCGCCGGCCGTCGTGGCCGGCATGTTGTCGGGTATCGGCATCCTCATCGTGGCGTCGCAGTCGCATGTGCTGCTCGACGCCATTCCCAAGGCTCGTGGCCTGGAGAATTTCGCCGCACTTCCCGCGGCGGCGTGGGAGTCGGTGACCGGCGCAGCCGAAGGGCGGGCCCCGGCGGCCCTGATGATCGGCCTCGGTACGATTGCCATCATGTTGTTCTGGGAGAAGCTGCGGCCTGCGAAGCTGCGCTTCGTCCCGGGCGCCTTGCTTGCGGTGGTCGCCATGACCCTGGCAGCGCAGTTCGGCGGTTTCGATGTCAAACGCGTGGATGTACCGGCGAATCTGTTCGCGGCGATCAGCCTGCCGAGCATGRGCAGCCTGTTCGGCCTGTTCGATTCGTCGCTGCTGGTCGCAGCAGTCACTTTCGCCTTCATCGCCAGTGCGGAAACGCTGCTGTCGGCGGCGGCGGTCGACCGGATGCACAACGGTGTTCGTACCAACTACGACCGCGAGCTGACGGCGCAGGGCGTGGGCAACATGATCTGCGGTGTCCTCGGTGCGTTGCCGATGACCGGCGTGATCGTGCGCAGTGCCGCGAACGTTCAGRCCGGCTCGGCGACACGCATGGCGGCCATCATGCACGGCGCATGGTTGCTGGCCTTCGTCATGCTGCTGCCGTGGCTGATGCGGATGACTCCGGTCTCCTGCCTTGCCGGCATTCTTGTCTACACCGGCGTCAAGATGGTCAACCCGAAGCAGATCAAGGATCTCGCCGCTTACGGCAAGGGTACGGCGGCGGTTTACGTCGCAACGACAGTAGCCATCGTCGCGACCGATCTGCTCACCGGTGTGATCGTCGGCTTCGGCCTGTCGTTGTTCCGCCTCGCGCTGCTTTCTTCGAAGATGCGCATGGACGTGGAACACCATGACGAGCCGGGCAAGGCCACGCTCCATCTGGAAGGCTCTGCGACGTTCCTGAAAGTGCCGAGCATGGCGCGCACGCTGGCCACGGTGCCGCCGAACACGCGTCTGAGCGTCGTCATGGATCGCCTGCAGCACGTGGACCAGGCGTCGCTGGAGTTGCTGCGCGAGTGGGGCCAGAACGCGTCCAAGCGCGGATGTGAGCTGGTGGTCGACTGGAAGGAGCTGAATCGCCGCGTCGAAGGTTCCCGCCAGGCCGCCTGATCCATGCGCTGACCCACCGGCAAATCGCTTCTGTAGGAGCCGATTCATCGGCGAACGGGCGTTGCTACGTAGCTACGCCTTATCGCCGATGAATCGGCTCCTACCGAGCAAGGTGTCGCCGGTTCGACGACATCGCAAGAATACGAAAGCCGGCCTTAGTCAGGCTTTGTTTTTTGCCTGTACGCGCAAAGGTCGATGATCGCGCAGTTCGGGCATTCGGGTTTGCGCGCCTTGCACACATAGCGCCCGTGCAGGATCAGCCAGTGGTGCGCGTCCTGGATGAACTCCTTCGGGATCACCTTCTCCAGCTTGTCTTCCACCTTGCGCACGTCGGCGCCCGGCGCGAGGCCGGTACGGTTGGCGACGCGGAAGATATGTGTGTCGACGGCGATGGTCGGCTGGCCGAAGGCGGTATTGAGCACTACATTGGCGGTCTTTCGTCCCACGCCTGGCAGCTCTTCGAGGGCTTCGCGCGATTGCGGTACTTCACCGTCGTAGCGGTCGACCAGGATCTGGCTCATGGCGATCAGGTTCTTCGCCTTGTTGTTGTAGAGCCCGATGGTGCTGATGTAGGTCTTGAGCTTGTCGACGCCCATGTCGAGGATTTTCTGCGCCGTGTTCGCTACCGGGAAGAGCTTGCGCGTGGCTTTGTTCACGCCGACATCGGTGGCCTGTGCCGAGAGTGCGACAGCGGACAGCAGTTCGAAGGGTGTGGTGTATTCGAGTTCGGTTTTCGGGTGCGGGTTCAGTTCGCGAAGACGGCTGAACATCTCGATGACATCGGCCTTTTTCATGGGCTGTCCTTTTTCCGCGCCTTGGCGCGCGCGAGGGCTTCGAGTACGGCGTTTCGCGCGGTCGGTGCCGCGACGTCACTCTTGCTGGTGGCGAGCCGTTCGTCACGCGCGGCGCGCTCCCGACCCAGGCGTGCCTCGCGACGCGCGAAGTGGATGCGTGCGGCGTCGGCGTAACGGCGGTCGTCGGCCTGGGCCAGTGGCATGGGATCCAGCGTGATGCAATCGACCGGGCAGACGGGAACGCACAGCTCGCAACCCGTGCAGAGGTCGYTGATCACCGCATGCATCAACTTCGCCGCACCGACGATCGCATCGACCGGGCAGGCCTGGATGCACTTGGTGCAGCCGATGCAGTCCGCTTCGATCACGCGTGCCAGCGTGCGCGGCTTTTCGACGCCGCGAGAGGTGTCCAGCGGGACGACAGGGCGATCCAGCAGGGCAGCAAGGCGCGCGATACCGACATGGCCGCCCGGCGGGCAGCGGTCGATGCCGGCCTCGCC
>NZ_JBFUJE010000435.1:0-3299 GCF_056401535.1 Luteibacter sp. P4_E6
GGCATTGACGGGAGCGGCCTTCCACCTTAAAATTCCGCGCTCGATGGGCGGTTAGCTCAGCGGTAGAGCACTGCCTTCACACGGCAGGTGTCACAAGTTCGATCCTTGTACCGCCCACCAATGTTTGAACAAAGCCCGGCCTAAAGCCGGGTTTTCGTTTTTAAGGTCCAGGCAAGGTCCCACCAGTACAATGCGCCGGCTGACTCACCGGATACCGCCATGCACGAAGCCCTTGCGAACCTTCACCTGTTGGTCCTGACCCCGTGGAAGATCATCGGCCTGGTCGGCACGTTATTGTTCACGGCGCGCTGGTTCGTCCAGTTCTACGCCACGAAGAAGAACAAGAAGGTCACGGTGCCGATGTCGTTCTGGTACCTGTCGATCAGCGGCAGCGTGCTCACGCTGGCGTACTTCATCTGGGGCAAGAACGACTCGGTGGGCATCATCCAGACGGCCTTTCCGATGATCGTGTCGTTCTACAACGTCTTCGCCCACCTGAAGCATCGCAACGCCGAGGAAGAGATCAAGCCCGGCGGTCCCGAAGAGACGTGATCGACCCGGGACCTCGTCAGTCCGGGTCGTAGTCCAGATAGGGTGCCAGCCAGCGCTCGGCCTCGGTCCGGTCCCAGCCCTTGCGCTTGGCATAGTCCTCGACCTGTTCCCGGCCAAGACGGCCGACCACGAAGTACTGACTGTCCGGGTGCGAGAAGTACCAGCCCGATACTGCCGCCGTGGGATACATGGCGAAGCTGTCGGTCAGTTGCACCGTGGTGTGCGCCGTCGCATCCAGCAGTTCGAACAGCGTGCCTTTCTCGGTGTGCTCGGGACAGGCCGGGTAACCCGGGGCAGGACGAATGCCGCGATAGCCCTCGGCGATCAGCGTGTCGTTGTCGAGCGCTTCGTCCGGTTGATAGCCCCAGAACTCCTTGCGCACGCGTTCGTGCAGGCGCTCGGCGAAGGCTTCGGCGAGGCGGTCGGCGAGTGCCTTGAGCAGGATGGATGAGTAATCGTCGTGGCCGGCCTCGAAGCGGGCCACGTGCTCGTCGATGCCGATGCCGGCGGTGACGGCGAAGCCGCCGATCCAGTCCTGCACTCCACTGTCCTTCGGCGCGACGAAATCCGACAGACAGAAGTCCGGACGTTCCACAGGCTTGTCCACCTGCTGGCGCAGGTGTCGAAGCGTCGCCACGGGCTTGCGCTTCGTCGTTCCCGTCTCGGTGTAGACCTCGATATCGTCGCCGCTCTGCGCGGCCGGCCAGAAGCCGATCACGCCCTTCGCGGTCAGCCACTTCTCGGCAATGAGCTTGTCGAGCATGGCCTGGGCGTCGTTGTAGAGCTCGGTAGCCTGCGCGCCAACCACGTCATCAGTGAGGATGGCCGGAAACTTGCCCGCCAGCTCCCAGGCGTTGAAGAACGGCGACCAATCGATATAGGTGCGCAGTTCGGCGAGATCGTAGTCGTCGAACGCGGTGATGCCGGGCGTCTTCGGTGTCGGCGGTACATAGGCCTGCCAGTCGCCGACGAAGCGCTGAGCGCGGGCCTTGGCCAGCGTCACCAGCTGCTTGCCTGTGCCGCGGCCCTTATGGCGCTCGCGCACTTCGGCATAGTCGGCGCGGACCTTGATCATGAACTCCTCGACCAGATCCTTGCTGACCAGCGACTGCGCCACGCCGACGGCGCGCGAAGCGTCCTTCACCCACACGGTGGGCGACTTGTAGTGCGGCTCGATGCGCAGCGCGGTATGCGCGCGCGACGTCGTCGCACCGCCGATCATCAACGGCACGTGGAAGTTCTGGCGCTGCATCTCACGCGCCACCTGGCTCATCTCTTCTAGTGACGGCGTAATGAGACCGGAGAGGCCGATGATGTCGGCACCGACTTCGCGCGCGGTGTCGAGGATCTTCTGCGTCGGCACCATGACACCGAGGTCGAACACCTCGAAGTTGTTGCACTGGAGCACCACGCCGACGATGTTCTTGCCGATGTCGTGGACGTCACCCTTGACGGTAGCCAGCACGATCTTGCCGTTGTTCTTCGCGCTGTCACCGGAGATCCGCTTTTCTTCCTCGATGAAGGGAATCAGGTGAGCCACGGCTTTCTTCATGACGCGCGCGGACTTCACCACCTGCGGCAGGAACATCTTGCCGGCGCCGAAGAGGTCGCCGACGATGTTCATGCCGGACATCAACGGGCCTTCGATCACGTCGAGCGGACGCGTGGAGATCAGTCGCAGTTCTTCGGTATCTTCGACGACGAACTGGTCGATGCCGTGTACCAGCGCATGGCTCAGGCGATCGATCACCGGCTTTTCGCGCCAGGCCGCCGTCTCGACAGCGACCTCAGCCTTGCCGCCCTTGTACTTGTCGGCGATATCGAGGAGCCGCTCCGTGCCGTCGGCGCGGCGGTTGAGCACCACGTCCTCGACGCGCTCGCGCAGTTCCTCGGGAAGATCGTCGTAGATCGAGAGGCCACCGGCATTGACGATGCCCATGTCCATGCCCGCGGCGATCGCGTGGTAGAGGAACACGGAGTGGATCGCTTCGCGCACGGGATTGTTGCCGCGGAACGAGAACGAGACGTTGGAGACRCCGCCGGAAATATGCGACGACGGGAAACGCTTCTTGAGCTCGCGGGTGGCTTCGATGAAGTCCACGGCGTAGTTGTTGTGTTCCTCGATACCCGTCGCGATGGCGAAGATATTCGGGTCGAAGATGATGTCTTCGGGGGGGAAATCCGCCTCGTTGACCAGGAGCTCATAGGCGCGCGAGCAGATCTCGATCTTGCGCTCCTTCGTATCCGCCTGGCCCACTTCATCGAAGGCCATCACGACCACGGCGGCACCGTACTGGCGCACCTTGCGCGCGTGCTGCAGGAACAGGGCCTCGCCTTCCTTCATGGAAATGGAGTTGACGATGCCCTTGCCCTGCATGCAACGCAGGCCGGCTTCGATCACGCTCCACTTGGAGGAGTCGACCATGATCGGCACGCGCGCGATGTCCGGCTCGGAGGAGATCAGGTTGACGAAGCGCGTCATCGCCGCTTCGGAATCGATCAGGCCCTCGTCCATGTTGATGTCAATGATCTGCGCGCCACTCTCTACCTGCTGGCGCGCGACATCCACCGCCTCTTCGTAGCGGCCTTCCTTGATGAGTTTGCGGAACTGCGCCGAACCGGTGACGTTGGTGCGCTCGCCGACGTTGATGAAATTGAGGTCGGGCGTGAGGATCAGCGGCTCGAGGCCGGACAGGCGGGTATGGCGAAGAGTAGTCATGCGGCTTGCGAGGCGTCCAGGCGTACGC
>NZ_JBFUJE010000436.1:0-3297 GCF_056401535.1 Luteibacter sp. P4_E6
GCCACTACGTAGATACACGAAATCGCGAGCTCTACTGGAACTACCTCGCCGAGCTACCTGGCAACGACGGCTACGGCTTGCTTGCTCTGGGCGTGGTTCGCCACGACAACATGCCCGGTGCCACGGCGAACCTCTATGCGCAGAATTACGCCCGCGAGCACAATGGCAAGGTGCTTAGCGAGCGCGAATGGGACAACTTCGGTGTCGATTTGATTCGCCGTGACCTGGCTTACCGCGACGCTCATATGACGGATGGGCGCGCGGACCGTGCGCTGAATCTGCCCGCGCTCGATATCCGGAAAGCGCACGACGCGTCGTTCGACAACATCGGTGTCGACGCTGACGCCTGGACGCCACGCAAGCTGATCGAGGCCGCACGTCACGCCGGCGAGGCGGAGGCCGCCCTGCGGATCGGCCTTGCCAAGGCGCGCGGTGAGGTAGTGGACGAGCAGGCCATGAAGCACGACATCGTCGATAGCCACGTCGAAAAAGTCTGGTCGAGCATGCTCAACAACGACGCCCTCGGCCTGGAGCGCGGCAAGGACACCTTGATCAACCTGGCAACGGCAGAGGCTATGCCCGTGGCCGAGCGTGCCACCTATGTGCGAGACATGGCGGCCGCCTACCTCCAGGCCCACGGCGAACGCTCACACACCAGCTCGAGCATCATCGGCCGCACGGACCACTACTACGCCCGCGACCGCACGGGCGAATGGGCCGAAATGCATCACGCGCAAGCACCCAACGGCATACGGCTGGACATGATGGACGACGTGAACGACCCGGCCATCCGGCGGCGCCTGGAAAACACCTACCAGCTTCGCCAGGAACGTGCCGCGGCACGCGAGGCGATGCACCCGGACG
Source organism: Luteibacter sp. P4_E6 (assembly GCF_056401535.1). Classification (NCBI taxonomy): domain Bacteria; kingdom Pseudomonadati; phylum Pseudomonadota; class Gammaproteobacteria; order Lysobacterales; family Rhodanobacteraceae; genus Luteibacter; species Luteibacter sp. P4_E6. The sequence goes on from NZ_JBFUJE010000436.1 coordinate 865, forward strand.
ATCCGGGTCGGCATATGAGCTCGCCGCATCCGCTGGCGACGACGCATCCACGAGCTACCGTGCCCAAGCCGGGCGACGACCCGATCTACGCCGCCATTCGCAATCAGCTGTCCAATGAGGTCTCCGACGACAAGGCCGCCGAAGCAGCCTTGCAGGCGCGGCGGCTCGGCATTCATCACCCGAATCAGCTTGGCGATGTCGATCTCCAAGAGCGGCGCATCGTCAGCGCAGGGATGCATGGAGGGCCCTCGATCGACCTATCGATAGACACCGCCGCACCGCCTAAGGAAGAAAGCCTTGCCCAGGCCACGCAACTCGACCAGCAAGCGGTGGCGATGCGACAGCAGCAGGACATGGAGATGCAAATGCAGATGCAGCAGGTAGCTATGCAGCAGTCGGCGGCTGCTATGAGTCTTTAGAGGGAGGGCGAGGTGGGCTGGCTTTCGCCGATGAATCAGCTCCTACAACGAGCATGATGGGTGCGGTCAGGTGTGAAGTGCGTCACACCTGCTTGCTTCCTGGTGAATTCTCAGATTTCTTCTATATGCGACGTCAGTCCAGGTCTCTACGTTTGTCATCCATATGACGATAAAGAGCGAAGGAGAAAGGATGCATAAGCTTGCAGGTTTGCTGGCAGCGCTATGGATCACACCAACCGCGGCAGTAGCGATGCCCCACGTGGAGCTAGCCCTTCGCTACAGGCCTGTCATCGGTGCACCGAACAACGTGCGCCTTACGGCCACGAATTTTGGCCCGGGTTATGCCTACGTGATGAGCTACCAGACAGCGTTCGCGCTGCCGGAGGGTAGGACCACGGGGAAATGGCTTCAGGTCCGAGACGAAGCAGGCAACGAGGTTGCTTACAAAGGCCGGTGGGTTTTGACTCGCACGCCAGGTCCATCAAGCTATCGAAGTATCGCGCCTGGCGAGACGATTACTTCGGACATCGATCTCTCCACAGAGTACACACTGCCGGACGCCGGGAGTATTTCTGTCACCTCCGCCATCGATGTCATGGATCGCATACCGAGTCTCGATGACATGGGCGAGCCGGAGACCGTGCCTCACGAAGTGGTTAAAAGCGCGTCCGTGCGGTTCTCGGTGAGGGTCACACCTACGGCGGCTCGGGCAGGGGTGAGCTCCGTCATACAGTGCAGCGCTGAACAGACAGCATCCACGCAGCAGGCTATCTTCGGTGCGCAGGCGGCGTCCTACGAAGCAATGATGTTCCTCGGTTCTCTTTACTACTCGGACCCCATCGATCCTGAGAACCCTGTCCCGCCGCGCGTCCACATGAAGCCGCATCTCCGATACAACTATTGGTTCGGCCAGTATGACGAGTGGGCTCCACAGCCCCCGGCACCGGGTTGGTCGGACACCGACAACGCTATGGTGGATCAGGTGGTTGCTGCGACGTATGCGCGGCTGCTCGGTGGCGCGCGGGCCGTTTGCGATTCCTGCACTGGTTATGATCCGAATTCACGTGCGTGGAACGAGGGCGATGTTATTCACCTTTGTCCGGTCAATTTTCTTGACCCCTTGAGCGGTGGGATTACCTCACAGGTCGGCACCATCGCGCATGAGGTTTCTCACCGCCCTGATGGGTATGCGATACCAACACAAGACTTGCCTGGGGTGAAGAATCGCGCCACGGCGCATGCGCTTGATCGGACGAGTGCTGTACGCAGTGGAGCGAACTACGAATACTTCATTATGAATGTTCCGCTCGGGAGGGGCGCGTCGGAGTGAAGCGGGCACGTGGTGGGGGACTGAGGCACCCTGGCTTTCGCCGCTGAAGCGGCTCCCACAGAGAGCTGCGTTCGTTTGGGGCTAGCGCTCCAGTCTGTAATTCAAGCTTGCTCGGCTGAAGTCTGTGGCGTTTTGCGCCTCGAAGTTCCACTTCTTGCTGAAGAGATATCTCAGCGTGATGACCTGGCCGGGATCGAACAGACCTACGCCATAGCTCAGGTACAGGCGAGGCGAGAGGTACTTGCCGACGGTGAACGCTGAAGTACCACCGAGCGCATCGTTGTTCGACACGCCGATGTCGTCCACGCCGATCTTCGATCCGACACTCTTCGCCAGGAGGTCGCCTGCCGCCGAGCCAAGTGCTTGTGCGGCGGCGCCCACCATGTTGCCCTCGCCACCGCTGACCTGCGAAAGCGGCTTGCCGGTAACGAGGTAGGAGAGGGCGTCGGATTGTTCCATCACCGGATTCGAAAACACGGTGAGGATCGGGCGCTGCGCGGTACCGGAGACGTAAAGGCCCACGGTCTGGCCGTCGGCGATCGTGGCATTGGGATTGAGCACGCGTGTCGCGCGGATGTCGAGTCGAGGATTGTCGATGGGCGTCGTGGCGAACAGTAGCTGGCCCTGCTGGATCTTCAGATCCTGCCCATAGGCCTTGTACGTACCGTCGACGCCGATCTGACC
>NZ_JBFUJE010000437.1:0-3290 GCF_056401535.1 Luteibacter sp. P4_E6
TGGCCGACTGTGCCGACCGTTGCGCTAGGTGGCGTACTTCTGCTGCGACGACGGCGAAACCACGCCCCTCCTGCCCGGCCCGCGCCGCCTCGACGGCCGCGTTTAAAGCTAAAAGGTTGGTCTGGAAAGCGAGCTCATCGATGATCTCGACGATGTCGACAATACGCCGGCTGGACGTTTCGATATGCTGCATCGCCGCAACAGCCTCCTCGGTGACGGCCTGCCCCGTCTCGGTACAAGACAACGCTGTGGCGGCCAGCGACGCGGCGTGACGCGCGTGCGCGGCTGTCAGCTGTACCGAGGCGGTCATCTCCTCCATGGCGGAGGCGGTTTCCTCCAGCGCGGCAGCCTGCTGCTGCGCCCGGCGCGAGAGGTCTTCATTGCCTTTGGCAATCTGCTGCGACGCATCGCTGACAGCCTCAGCGCCACTGCGAACCTGAAGTACGACGCCGGTCAGCTGACCATCCATCGTGTGCAATGCCGACGTGAGCTTTCCGATTTCGTCGTGCCTTGACGGCATCGCTGCCTGTTGAAGGCGACCCGCAGCGATCGCATCGGCGAAATGAACCGCCCTGCTTATGGGAGAGGAGATGGCGCGAAGCAGAATGACCAACAAGCCGAACGACAACATCAACCCAGCCGTGACCGTGACAAGCGAAGCAGCTCGCGCTCGCCGGTAGATGCGTTGTGACCGCCCATAGGAGTTCTTCGCCTGAGCCTGGTTCTCCGAGTAGAGGACACCGATGTTACGGTTTGCTTGAGCCATGGCTGCTGCATAGGCTTCACCCGTGATGGAGTGCGCAGGATCGAAGTCGCCGCGTGCGGCCCGTTCGAGAGCATCAGCGCTCACCTGATCCAGTTTGCGTCGAGCAACGACGAGGGCATCTGCCGCGTCATGCTCGGCCTCACCTTCAATCATTGGCGCATACGAGGACCATGCCTGATCAAGAGCTTTTGCGTTCGCACGCACCTGATCGCGGGCAGCTTCCACGCTCGCCGGCGTACGCAGAACAAGCATCATCTGAAGGGCACTCTCGTCGGCGTGGATGCCCTGCCGAACATCTGCGATACGCAAGATAGGAACAAGATCGCCCTGGTATATATCCAACGTATAGTCGTTCGTCATCCGTATACCCATGATGCCGATGATGCCGACACATAACGTGATGACAGCGCTTCCGACGAGGCCGGCCGTAAGCTTGGCACGAATGGAAAGTTGACTAAAGTTGATCATAATGTCCGGTGGCAATGGCGACAATGCTCGCCGTGAAACTGCAAGGAAGCAGCGGCCACGTTGGTGCTGCGATCTTTCGCAAAGGTTTCATTCAGTGCGCAAAACAAGCGGGCAAGGCGGGTTTCAGCTATTCGAGAACCGGATACCGGAAAACATCAGCGACCATGCCTCGGTCGTCATTTCTTCGGCGTCATGACGTAATTACGTCGCTGCGGCCTTGATCCCGAGTCCGCGATGGCGTAACACGCTTCAGGCGACCCTTCCGGCGTGTTACGTTCGGCCCATTATCGCGTTTCAGCCCCCCCCTTTTTTTTGCCATCCCGTCAGTACCATCGACAAGCCCCGCTCTTTTGTTCCGAGGGGAAGGCTGCCCGAGGATCGTCAGCCCACTGGGTAAAATGAGTGCCTCGGCGGTTCCATGGGCGAATCGCGCGACGATCAACCCGTAGCGCGCGATCTCACTCCCAGCCGGCGGGTTAGGTATGTTTGCCTTACGAYGGTCCCAGAAGACGGCGACCGACAGTAACTGCTACTCCGGCTCATCGGGGACGCCCCGCCGGCGCCTTCGGTGTGCTTCAGCGAAGCGCTCGAGAAAGTCGAACATGGCACCGCGGAAGCGCAGCGCCTCCGCAGGGAGCGCAATACCCAGGCTCCTCGAGATGTCGGTCGCGTAGCGGACCTGGGCCTCGGATGGAGGCTGGAGGTCGGCGTCGAGGCAACCGGCCAGGCTCATAGCGAAGCATTCCGCGAGGCGTTCACAGAGCTGCTCGACGCCGTGGCTCGCCTCCGCCCTGCCGAGTTGCACGGCCCAGGCCTCCCGGGCGAAGTCGTCCAAGGGGATCGGGATACCGGAATCGTCGTCGAGCATAAGCTGCATAGGCATGTCAGAGGTGCCCGGATACGGCCAAATAGAGCGCTTGCGGCCGATACTACGAAACTCGTAGTATCGGCCGCAAGGCAATGTTACGAATCTCGTAGGACTTTCCTACTAGGTTCGGCCCATGGTCCGTAAGCAGGATGTTCGGCTCGTCTTTCAGCACCGCCTGAAGACCGCCCGTGAACGCCTTAACATTTCACAGAAAGAGCTCGGTATTCGGGCAGGTTTGGATTCCTTCGTGGCCAGTACACGCATCAACCGGTACGAGCTTGGCGTCCACCAGCCAGACATGGCAACCGCAGAACGGTTGGCCCATGCCCTTGCTGTACCCACAGCCTATCTATTTGCTGGGGACGAGCGGCTCGCACGGATGATTCTGGCYTTCGAKCAGMTGTCMGTGGCYGAGAARGAGCGCTTATTGAAAACCCTYGAACAGGGTTAAGACGGCGCCGGAGGCGCCACAGGAGACAGTCTGAGAATTAGTTACCTCGTCTGTGATGGGTCGCTTCGAGCCGCTCAGGATCCGGAGCTAATTTCCGAGCTGCACAGCCTGCTGGCGGGARYGCMCCCTGATGGTACCGGTCTCCCGCATACGYGCTACGCCACGGGCCGGCTGCCAGCGAGATCCTTCTATGGAAGGATTCGTCGGACGRCACGGCATTCGWGCCMCTGTTCTCRGCASCYGCTCGMGTTCCMAAGGGCACGCCGCCGACGGTSACSATGGTCTKGGACTCRCTCAAGCGACYGACMACCGTCCTYCCSSRAGCRYACTTTYGGATCAATCCGGYTGGCCCGGTGATGTACGACCTGCYGCCTGARTTGGCGCATGCCGTGGGCTACGGAAATTCTCCAATGGCCGCCTCCCCCACCGTCTCGCTGCCGCCGCCGAGAATGGAATCGGCCGACCTACAGAGGATCARRGYCGCTTGGTCGCGGCSCTGCGCKCCTAYTTCGCTCGYCAAYGGGSYTCGCCCGCGGTATTTCTCTACGAGGTGCATCGAARCGYRGCCYCGACGKCCRCACSCGCGCTGGCAATCGGAGTGGTWKGCRATTTCGACGGCGCGATCGCTGCCATTGTGCCGGAGCCCTACGGGACGCTGCCCGTCGATATCACTTTCATCGGTGGGACGCAGAGATCGGCGAAGCGCCTCGAAGCCTTGGGATCTCCATAGCTAATTC